>CAYSXG010000273.1:0-4958 GCA_964434895.1 uncultured Solibacteraceae bacterium
GGCCCACGAGGGCCTTCATCTCGCTGGCCACATAGAGGTGCTCGTGGCGGTCCCAGCCCACGTAGAGGGGGACCACGCCCACGGGGTCCCGGGCGATGAGGAAGGTCTCCCGCTTGGGGTCCCAGAGCACGAAGGCGAAGATGCCGTTCATGCGGTTGAGGAAGTCCCGAGGCTGGCCCTCGTCGTAGAGGTAGAGGATGACCTCGCAGTCCGAGGCGGTCTGGAAGTCGTGCCCCTCCCTCAGGCCCGCCCGCAGCTCCTTGTGGTTGTAGATCTCGCCGTTCACCGCCAGCACGCCGCCGGTGCGGGTGTCCTGGAGGGGCTGGGCCCCGTGCTCCACGTCCACGATGGAGAGGCGCTCGTGGCAGAGGATGGCCCGCTCGTCGGCGTAGACGCCGCTCCAGTCGGGGCCCCGGTGCCGGACCTTCTTGGCCATGGCCAGGGCCTGGCGCCGGAGCTCGGCGTGGTGTCCCTTGGCGGGATCGAGGTTGAGGATGGCGAGGATGCCGCACATGGGAGACTCCGGAAGGCCTTTTCGTCGGAAAAGGGGAAAAGAAAAACCCCCGACCGCTTTCGCGAATCGGGGGTGGTTGCCGTGATCGAGGTCGGGGTCTAGCTCGAGCCCTCGCCGGCCCACGCGCGATCCGCGCGAGGGGGCCGATTATTATTGGTGGAAGCGAGGAGGGGCATGGGGGCTCGACTCAAGGTCCCAGGGTAGGCGCATCGGCGGATGCCCCGCAAGGGGAAACCGGCCCCTAGAGCAGGTCGCCCAGGGCGTTCCGGAAGGTGCGGCTGAGGGTGAGGCGGCTGCCGTCCCGCATGAGCACGAGGTAGTCGCCTCCGAACCAGGGCTGGAGGTGGTCCACGTGGTCGAGGTTCACGAGGCTGGAGCGGTGGATGCGGCGGAAGCGGCGCGGGTCCAGGCGCGCTTCGAGGCCCTTCATGCTCTCGCGCATGAGGAAGGAGCCCCCGACCGCGTGCAGGCGCACGTAGTTTCCTTCGGCCTCCACCCACTGCAGGTCCCCCACGCTCACCAGGTGGCGCCGCTCGCCGGTGCGGACCAGGAGCCGCTCGGGGTAGCCGCGCTCCTCGGAAAGCCTTTCGAGGACCGTCCTCAGCTGGTCCTGGAGGGCCGGCCGGCCCCGCCCGAGCCAGGCGCGGGCCTTGGCGAGGGAGCGGCGAAAGCGGTCGGGGTCCACGGGCTTGAGGAGGTAGTCCAGGGCGTTGGCTTCGAAGGCGGGCAGGGCGTACTGGTCGTGGGCGGTGACGAAGAGGGTGGCGGGCATGCGATCCAGGCCCACGGCCTCCACGACGCCGAAGCCGTCCAGTTCGGGCATCTGCACGTCCAGCAGAACCAGGTCCGGGGAGAGGGTCTCGATGGCTTCCACGGCCGCCAGGCCGTGGGCCGCTTCCCCGACGATCCTCACGTCCGCCTCCTCCGCCAGGAATTGGAGAAGGCGGCGGCGAGCGTGGGTCTCGTCGTCGACGACGAGGACGCGGAGGGCCCCGTTCACGCCGCCGCCTCTCCCGCGGGCGCTTCGGGCAGGAGGATCCGGGCGACGGTGCCCATGCCTTCGCGGACGAGCTCGAAGCGGGAGCGGGGGCCGTAGAGGTGCTCCAGGCGGGAGCAGGTGTTGCGCAGGCCGATGCCGAACCCGCCCTGGCGGGGGAGGAGGGCCGGTCCGTCGTCCTCCACCTCCAGCCTCAATTCCGAGCCCTCCCGGCGGGCGCGGATCACCAGGACCCCGCCCTCCGCCCGCGGGGCGATGGCGTGCTTGATGGCGTTTTCCACCAGGGGCTGCAGGAGGAAGGGCGGCACGGGGAAGTCCAGCAGGGCCTCCGGGACGTCCACCCGCACCTGGAGACGGTCCTCGAAGCGGATCTGTTCGATTTCGAGGTAGGCCCGGACGAAGTCCAGCTCCTGCTTGAGGCTCAGCACCTGGTCGCCGGCCTGGGCGAGGGAGAGGCGCAGCACGTCGCTGAGCCGCGTGAGCATCCGATCGGCGGTCTTCACGTCGTAGTGCATGATGGAGGCGACGGCGCTCAGGGTGTTGAAGAGGAAGTGCGGCTGGAGCTGCATCTTCAGCGACTGGAGCTGGGACTGGAGCAGGCGCGTCTCCAGCTGGGCGGCCAGGAGGTCGCGCTGCCGCGAGCGCCGCAGGGTGTCGAGGCCCTGCATGAGGCCCACCATGGCCCAGTAGGTCAGGAGGCCCAGGTGGAAGCAGTCCCGGAAGGCCATCTTGGCGATGCCGAGGAGGTCCAGGCTCCTCCCCACGCCCAGGGCGCGGAAGGTGATCCAGTGGCCCAGCGTGATATCCACGAGGGTGAAGGCGGAGCCCGCGAGGAGGTGGAGCACCCAGGGCCGCCAATGGAGGCGGATGGGGTGGCGGCGCACCAGGGGGAGGGCCAGCAGGCCCAGGCAGCCCCACAGGAAGAAGTGGGTGAGGTTGAAGACCGCCAGGTAGCGCCAGGGCATCCCGAAGGCGTCCCGGCAGAAGTTGTAGAAGGCGGCGGCCCCCCAGGCGGCCCAGTAGTTCCAGCGCGGCATGCGTATGGTCATGGGCCTACCCTATCAGGCCGTTGACGGCGCGGAGGGGGGCGCTCGAACCGGATTTCTCACGGCTCGTACCCGGGACGGGGCCGAGCGCCGGGACGAAGGTCTAGCGTGGGGGCCACCCACCTTTCAAGGAGCCCCGATGCGAATCCGACCTCTGACCTTCCTCGCCACGGCCCTCGCGGCCCTCGCCGCGGTCCCGGCCGCCGCCGCGCCGCGGCCTTCGGCCGCTTCCTTCCAGGCCTGCCCCGGAAGGGACCGCGCCCGGGAGGAAGGCAACAAGGCCCTCGTCCGCCACCTCTGCCGCCACCTGTTCGGCCCGGCCCCCGTGGAGGCCCTGGGCGGGGCCTTCGCCCAGGACCTCATCCAGCACGACCCCGCCATCCCGGACGGGCGCGCGGCGATGCTCGACTGGATCCGGGCCCAGCGCGCCCTCGCGCCAAGCCAGAGCCTCGTGCCCAAGCACCTCCTGGCCGACGGCGACCTGGTCCTCGTCCACGCGCAGGTCACCGCCACGCCCGACGACGAGGCCACGGGCACCGACCGCTTCGACCTCTACCGCCTGGACGGCGGCTGCATCGTGGAGCACTGGGAAGTGCGGCAGCGCGTCCCCTCCCACACCGCCAGCGGCAATTCGCTCTTCAGCGACCTCTACGCCTACGCGAGCCATCCGACGCGCGTCAGCGAGGGCCAGGAGGAGGCCAACCGCCACCTCGTGATGGCCCTGTCCAACGCGGTCTTCTCCCAGCGCCGTTTCGACCTGCTGGACCCCTTCTGGGCCGCGGGCTACCTGCAGCACAATCCCTATGTCGGGAACGGGCGCGCGGCCCTGGCCTCGGTGCTCGACTACATCGCGCCCGAAGGCTCCCACTACCGCATCGTGAAGTCCCTGGCCGACGGCGACCTGGTCTGGGTCATGTCCCAGAACGTGGACCCCGGGGACGACGCCGCCAACGAGTTCACGGGGGCCGCCGTCTGCGACCTGTACCGCGTCGTGGACTTCCAGATGGTGGAGCACTGGGACTCGGCCCAAGGCGTGCCCCCCACCAGCGTGAACGGCCATTCCATGTTCAGCGACCTCTACCGCCGCTGAGAGGGAGTTCGCACCCAAGGCGCCGGGTTCACCGGCGCCTTTTACGTTCCCGGCGGCTTCGCGTCGAAAGACCGGGCCCCTCCAAGGAGCGGCCGGGACCTGCAACAATCGGGGAATGCGCCTTCTCCTCGCCGTCGACGTGGGCAACACCAATATCGTCCTGGGGGTGTTCGACCTCTCCAAGGGCGGGAAGTCCCCCCTGCTGCACAGCTGGAGGCTGGCCACCAGCCGCGAGCGCACCGTGGACGAGTACGGGCTTTCGGCCCTGGCCCTGTTGCGCCATCGCCAGCTGGAGGCGGCCGACGTGGGCCACGTGGTCATCTCCAGCGTGGTGCCGCCCCTGCATCCGGTGCTGGAGGGCTGGTCCCGCACCTACTTCGGCGTGGAGCCGCTGTGGATCGAACCCGGCATCCGGACCGGCCTGAAGGTGATGATCGACAACCCGGCGGAGCTGGGGGCGGACCGGCTCGTGAACGCCGTGGCCGGCATCGAGAAACACGGGGCCCCCCTCGTCGTCGTGGACTTCGGCACCGCCACGACCTTCGACGTGGTGAACGCCCGGAAGGAATACCTGGGAGGCCTCATCACCCCGGGCCTCAAGATCAGCGCCGAAGCCCTCTTCCAGCGCGCTTCCCGCCTGCCGCGCATCGAGATCGCGGCGCCGGAGCGGCTGGTGGGGCGCAACACCATCCAGGCCATGCAGTCGGGCCTTTTCTACGGCTACGTGGGGCAAGTGGACGGCATTCTCGAGCGCCTCCAGGAGGAGCTTCCCGGCGCGACGGTGATCGCCACCGGCGGCCTGGCGCGGACCATCGCCCCCGCCAGTCGGCACATCCGCCACGTGGAGCCGGACCTGACCCTCGAGGGCCTGCGGCTCCTGTGGCAGAAGAACCTGGATGGGCGTAGGCCCGGGGCCTGATGGGCCTGCCCCTCGTCCGCCTGGCGGAGGTGGATTCCACCCAGGCCTTCCTTCGCCGCCACCCCGAACTGGGCTATTGCGCCGTGCTGGCGGAGGCCCAGACCGAGGGGCGAGGGCGCCAAGGGAACCGCTGGATCAGCGAGGCCGGGGCGGGGCTCTGGCTCTCGGCGGCCCTTCCGCCCCCGGCCCTGCCCCCGGGACTCCTGCTCCAGCGGGCCATGCTGGGGGTCATCCGGGCCCTGGAGGCCGCCGGCCCCGGGGCACCGATGCCCGGGGAACTGGGGCTCAAATGGCCCAACGACCTGGTGGCGAGGAGGGAGGGGGGGGTGGTGAAGCTGGGAGGGATCCTCGGCGAGATCACCGGGGGCCGGCTACTGCTGGGGGTGGGGGTG
>CAYSXG010000274.1:0-4950 GCA_964434895.1 uncultured Solibacteraceae bacterium
GCGCGGCGTACGGGGGGGCGGGTGGTCTGATCCCGCGGCGTTCAGAGGCCGCGGTGAGTGAGTCACCGTGCCTCTGAGGACGGTCTACCGGACCAACGCCGACCCCCGTTACGTCGACCTGAGGCTCGATCCCTCGGCGCGCGGCTACGGCGACCTGTGGAGCCTCCGACCCGATCTCTTCAACTGGGGGCCGGTCGGCTTCGCCCGCGTGGTCATCCCGGACGCTTGGTTGTCGACCTGGTCGGGGCTCACCGGGAGGGGCCGCACCTTCGCCACCTCCAGCATGACCACGTAGCCGGAGGTGGGGTTGGGCGCCGTGGGGATGTAGACCGCCACCATGGCCTCGCCGCCCTCCCGGGCCCAGGCGCAGTTGCGGTGGGCCACGAAGGCCAGGGTCCAGGAGCCCTCCTGGGGCCACTCCACCAGCACCACGTCCTTGAAGCTGCCCCCCTGGCCGGACTGGATGGCCCCGATGAGCTGCTTGGTGGCCCCGTAGATCCCCTTGACCACGGGCACGTGGAGCATGAGCTCGTCCATCCACGCCAGCAGCTGGCGCCCCACGAAGTTGCCCACCAGGGCCCCCACCAGCACGAGGAGCAGAAGGGTGGCGATGGCGGAAAAGAAGGCGAGCACCCAGTGGCCCGGCTGGGGCATGCCCGCCTTCAGGGCCAGCCAGGTGAGGGGGCCGTCGAAGACCCCCACCAGGGAATTGAAGATGGCCCGCAGGACCCACAGCGTCACCACCAGGGGCAACAGGGTGAAGAGGCCCGCCAGGAAGGTGCGCCGGATCATGGCTCGGCCTTTTCCAGGGGGGAAGCGGATTCCTCGCCGTCCCCCTCTTTCATGAGGCGGCCCTCGCCCGAAAGGAGGCGGGGGCCCATGGCGTCCCAGAAGGCCTTGAAGTAGGCCGCGGCGCTCCAGAGGGCCAGGATCACCGCGGCCCAGAGCAGCAGCACCCCCATGCCCAGGAAGAAGCTGTAGGGGCGGTTGAGCTGGATGAAGAAGCGGAAGATCTCCCGGCGGGTCCAGAGGTAGAGCCAGGCGTCCAGCTTGGGGCCCAGGATGAGGCAGGAGATGGCCGCCACCTGGGCCCCCAGCTTCCACTTGCCCACGGTGCCCGCGGCGATGGTGATGCCCTCCTCGCTGGCGAAGCCCCGCAGGCCCGTGATGGCGAATTCCCGGGACAGGATGATGAAGGTCATCCAGGCCGGCGCCAGGTCCAGCTCCACGAGGCTGATGAGGGCCCCGCTCACCAGCAGCTTGTCCGCCAGGGGGTCCAGCAGCTTGCCCAGCACCGTCACCTGCCTCCAGCGCCGGGCCAGGTAGCCGTCCAGCCAGTCCGTGAGGGAGGCGATCCAGAACACCACCACGCCGATGATCTCGTGGTTGGTGACCCGGGTGAGGAGCACCACCACGAGGATGGGCACCATCAGGATGCGGGCGAAGGTGAGGTAGTTGGGGAGGTTCATGGGTGGGCCGGAGCCGGGCTTGGACTCCAGCCTACCGCATCAGGAATGCCGGGGCCCCGTGAGGATCCGCGTCCCGCCCTCGGCTCCCCTGAGGACCAGGGCCCCCTCCTGAAGTCCGATGAAGGTGCCCGGGTGGCCGGGATGCACGGGGGACTCGAGGGTTTTGTGGGGCCAAAGGACCTCGCCAGGGCCCCATTCCTTCACCGAAAGCCCCGGAACGTTCGTATCCAGTTCCAGAAGCTGGCCCGGGACCCTTTCCAGCAGCACCCGCCCGGTCGCGGTTTCCCCGCCCACCCTGAGGCCCTCCAGCTTAGAAGCGCCGGGGCGCCCGGGCAGGAACAACGATCCCAGTTCCCGGCCCTCGGCATCGGTCAGACGGATCCGATGCCCCTGGGCTTCGGGCGAGGTGCTCACCAGGTTCCCGTTCGCCAGCATGCGCGCCCCGTTGGCGGGGCCAGGGGGCAGCAGGCGGAAGCGGAGGGCCCCGGAGCGGGCGTCGTGGACGCAAAGTTCCTGGAGGCCCGAGGGGCCCGATCGCACCAGCAGGGACTCGTGGGCGCCGTCCCTTCCGAGCAGCCTGATGGGGCCCTCGACGGAACGCAGGGTTCCCAGTCGGGTCAGGCGGGAGGAAGTTCCCTCCAGTTCCAGGATGGCCACGTCCCCGCCCCCGGAAGGCGACTGGTCCTGGTACAGGCGCAGGTGGTCCGGGTCCCTAAACACCATCTGGTGCCACCCGCCCAGCGGGGCTCGTTCCATTCCGTGCCGGGCCACCAAGGTCCCGCGGTCCACGTCATGGATTTCCATGCCGCCGTCCAGGAACAGCCCCCCCCGGCGGCCATCGGCGCTGAGGGCCAGCTCCTTCATCCCTTCCCGGACCTGGATCCCCGTGAAGCGCCAGTCCAGCCCGCCTGAACCCAGCTCCGCAATCCGGACCTCCGGCCTTCCCCCCTTCCACAGGCTGCCAAACGTAACCCAGGCCGCCCTCCGGCCATCGTTGGAAAAGGCGAATTCCTGGCAGCTGAGGCGCAAGCCTTCTCGGGTCTCGGTATTGAAGAGGACGCAACGGCCCTCCCTTTGAAGGGTGGCGAGGGTCCGGGCCAGGACCCAGGGGCCCTGGGGCGCCGGCTGGAAGCTGTCCACGTGGGACCAGGCCTCGCCCCGCACGTGCATCAGGCGGGAAAGGGCCGCCCGCGCTCCACCCAGCGTCAAGGACAAGGTAGCCGCCAGGGCGAGGGACAGCAGGCGATGTCCTCGCTTCAAGTCCGTGCGTCCCCGGGCGACTTGAAGGTAACCCCCGAGGCCCAAACCCAGGATGGTCCCCCAAATCAACAACCTCGTCAGGCCCGGAAGGGCTTCGGGGATGCCCATGGAAACGCAGGTCAACAGGGTGTCCACCCCGAGGACCGCTCCCCCGAACATCACCGCAAGATCCAGCAGCAACCAAGGGGAACGATCCAGGAACGCCACCGAGGCCGCGTGGGCCCCCAAAACGCCCAGGAGGGCCACCACCGCCAGGGGTTCCAGGGCCCGCGGATCCGCCAGGACCCCGGGATGGGCCAAGGTCGAAGGCAGAAAAACCACCGCCGTCCCGCCCAGAGCCATCAGGACGGCCCCCAGCAGCTTTCCTCCGAAAAGGGCTCCCGGCGAAAGGGGGCGGGCCAGGTAGAAGCCCAGGCGCCCTTCCGCCACGTCCCCGGCCAGGAGGCCGGCCCCCAACATCAGGGCCACCACCACCTCCAGGCCCAGGCCGAGGCCCAGGACCGTCGACATCCGCCCATCCACGAGGGCCACACCCCTCAGGCCCCGGAGCCAGGGAGCCCCGAAGGCCGTGAGCCCCGCCACGAGAGCGACGAGCCAAAGCATCCGACGCTCCCTCAGTTCCTGCCTTGCCACCACCCAGGCCTTCATGCCCTCACCTCGCGATTTCCATCCACCAGGGCGATAAAGGCATCCTCCAACGCCACGGATTCCACATCCCACGCCTGGGCCTCCCCGTCCCCGAAGCGGGCCAGGCTCTCCTCCCGGTACCCCGCCACCAGGGCCTCGCCGCCCCAGGGAGCCTCCTCCCGCCGGAGCACCTGCAGCTCCTTCAAGAGCCCCTCCGAAGGCCCCGCCCCCTTCCAGCGCATCCGCCGGACCCGATGTTTCATGGTCTCCAGAGCCTCGTCCAGGATCAGACGGCAATCCCTGAGGATCCCTACGCGATCCGCCACCCCTTCCACCCCCGCCAGGTCGTGGGTGGTGAGGAGAACCGCGACACCCCGGTCCGCCAGTTCCGTCACCAGGGTTTCGTAGAAGGTGCGCCGGGCCACGGCGTCCAGCCCCAGGGTGGGATCGTCCAGCACCAGCAGCTCCGGTCGGTGCCCCAAGGCCAGGGCCAAGGCCAACTGGGCCCTTTGGCCCTTGGAAAGGGTTCCCGCGTTGGCCTCCAAGGGCACGCCAGCCTTGGAGAGCCGCGACAGGACCCCCTTTTCGTCCCAGACCGCATGGAGGGCCCCGCAAAAACGAAGGGCTTCACCCACCTTCATCTGCCGGGGGATTTCGGGGCTTTCCTGGACCACGCCCACCCGGTTCATGGCCGCGTCGCGGCCCGCCCAGGCCTCCTGCCCCAGAAGCTGGGCCCGGCCTTCGGAGGGCCTCTGCCAGCCCAGGAGGCAGCGCACCAGCGAGGACTTCCCCTCCCCGTTGCGCCCCAGCAAGGCATAGACCTGGCCGGGTTCCACCCGAAGGGACACGCTGTCGATGACGCGCCGGCGCCCGTAGCGGATGCCCAGTTCCTCCAGGACCACCGGGGCTTCCACCCTCTGCGAATCGCTCATCATGACTCCTCCTTTCCCAACCCCATCAAATCCACCCACACCGAGCGCAGGGCCCCTTCGGCCGCCTCGAGGCTCGCTCCCACGGAAAGGGCCATCCCCGCGTACTTCACGGCGCCATCCTCCAAAAGAGCCTTCCGCTCCCGGCTCCGCATCCCCGGCGGCGTTTCCGAGACAAAGGTGCCTTCCCCCCTCCGGGTGGTCAGCCATCCGTCCTCCGCCAAACGCTGATAGGCCTTGGCCACAGTGGCGGGGTTCACGCGCAGATCCCGGGCGAGATCCCGCACCGAAGGCATGGGTGCCCCGGGCTCGATGGAGCGGGCTCCCACCAATCGCCGCACGCCTTCTTCGATCTGCCGCCAGATGGGCGCCGCGTCGCGCGGATCCACCCGTAGGATGTCCCTCATGGCTGGTCCCTTTCCAGACAGGTGATTCGTTCAGTGTACCACTGTACTAATACAGTAAACACGCGCGTCTCCCTGTCAAGCCCCGAGGCCGGTCCCGCGGCGGATGACCCATGACCCCTCCCCGATGGGGCCGGAACGTGAAGGGCCGTGGTTTCCCACGGCCCTCATGGCGAGCCCGCGAGCTGATGCGCAGGTCCTATTCAACCCGCCGTGGAAGGAGGATTCCCGATGGGCCCGGAGCCGGAATCCGAAAGGGAG
>CAYSXG010000275.1:0-4950 GCA_964434895.1 uncultured Solibacteraceae bacterium
ATCTGCTCGGTGCTCCTCCTGCAGCCCGACGGGCGCACCCTGGCGCGGGGGGCGGCCCCCAGCCTGCCCCCGGCCTACTGGAAGGCCCACGACGGCATGACCATCGGCCCCGCCGCGGGCTCCTGCGGAACCGCCATGCATCGGGCTCAGCAGGTCATCGTGACCGACATCGCCACGGACCCCCTTTGGGAGTCCTACCGCGACCTGGCCCTGTCCCACGGCCTCCGGGCCTGCTGGTCCACCCCCATCCTTTCCAGCAGGGCGAAGGTCCTGGGCTCCTTCGCCCTCTACTTCCGCGACCCCCGCCCCCCGGGGCCCGACGATCTCCGCTTGGTGGACTACGCCAGCCAGCTGACGGGCCTCGCCATCGAACGGAGCCAGGCCCACCAGGCCCTGAAGAGCCAGAGGCGCTGGCTGGACGCGGCCCTTTGCGGCCTGGGAGAGGGGGTCGTCGCCGCGGACGAGCAGGGGCGGATCGGCTTCATGAACCCCGTCGCCGAAAAGCTCACGGGCTGGGGCCTCTTCGAGGCGCGGGGCCTCCCCCTGGGCCAGGTGCTGCACTGTCCCCCCGGCGAAGGGATCCACCTTTTGCAAATGGAGGGCCGCTACGGCCACCGGGTCCCCATCAAGCTGCGGCGCATCGCCCTCGCCCCTCCCGGGGGCCAGGTCCTGGTCTTCCGGGACCGAAGCGAAGAGCCCCGAAGGGAGGGGGCTCTCCGCCCACGGCTTCGGGAGGCGGGCCGGGAGCTGGAAGAGCTGTTGGCCCGATTTGACGTCCGGACCGAACTCCTGGCCCGGAACCCCGCCCTTCCGGAGTCCTCCCGCCGGGCCGCCGAAGAGGCCCGGGGCCTGGGGGAGCAGATCCGGACCCTGGGGCGGCGCCTCCAGGAGCTGGCGGAGGGGGAGGAAGTCTAGGGGCGTCCTTCCTCCGGATTCCCGCCGCCCCGGGCGGGCTTGGGATACCCTGTCCGGATCCCTCGTGGAGCCCGCGTGCGCAAGGCCATCTATCCAGGTTCCTTCGACCCCGTGACCCTCGGCCACTGGGACATCATCCAGCGCGCGGAAAAGCTGGTGGACCGCCTGGTGGTGGCGGTGCTGCACAACCCGGCCAAGCAGGCGGCCTTCAGCGTGGAAGAAAGGCTGGAGATGCTGCGGGGCCTGGTATCCCCCCTCCCCAACGTGGAGGTCATGGCCTTCCACGGCCTGTTGGTGGACTTCGCGAAGGCCCAGGGAGCCCAGTGCATCGTGCGGGGGGTGCGGGCCTTCTCGGACTTCGAGTACGAGTTCCAGATGGCCCTGATGAACCGCAAGCTGGCTCCGGACCTCGAAACGCTCTTCCTGATGCCCAAGGAGAAATACTCCGCCGTCAGCAGCCGCCTGGTGCGGGAGATCGGCTCCTTCGGCGGCGAGCTGCACGAGCTGGTTCCGGAATCCCTGCGAGAGCGGATCGCCAAGGGCCTCAGGAAAGATTGATCCCCGGATTCGCCTTGAGGTAGGCCAGGGGGTTCCACAGGGCCGAAAGGCGCCTGACCCGGCCATCCGGAGTCAGGCCGAAGACCCAGACCCCCTCGCCGGGGGTTCCCCCCGTTTCCGAGTGGACGTTCACGAGCACCGCGAATTCCGGGGCCTTTCCGAAGACCCTCCCGGCCTCCAGGCGGGCCACCCGCAGGCGGGTCCGGGCGGAGCGGAAGACCCCCCGGGTGGAGGCGACCCCCTGGAGCCGCGCGCCGGCCAGGGAGCCGAAGTACTCCAGGTCCGGATGGAGGAGGGCGTAGTGGCCCTCTTCGTCCCCGGCATTGAAGGTCCGGAAGTAGGCCTCGAGCAGGGCCTTGATCTCCGGGCCCGGCCCCGAGGGGGAGGGCCCCGCCTCCCAGTATTCCGGGCCCTGGAGATCCACCTCCTCCCGCAGCCGGAGGAAGGCCCCCGGGTCCCACAGGATGGAAAAGCGCTCGATGGCGCCGGTCTCGCTCAGGCGGAAGATCATGATCTGCTCCGCCGCC
The DNA here is from genome assembly GCA_964434895.1 of uncultured Solibacteraceae bacterium. Taxonomy (GTDB): domain Bacteria; phylum Acidobacteriota; class Holophagae; order Holophagales; family Holophagaceae; genus CAYSXG01. The sequence goes on from CAYSXG010000275.1 coordinate 2,001, forward strand.
GGCGCCGCCCGCCCCTTCACGCGGAGGGCGCAGAGCACCGCGAATTCCACCGAGACTCCGTAGAGCTGCAGCGGCTCGATCCGATCGTAGCCCACCACCTCCTCCACGGCCCGGAAGACCCCGCGCAGGCTGGCCACACCCAGGGTGGCCGTGCCCGTGAGGCTCCCGAAGTAGGCCACCTCCGGATCCAGGCAGGCCACGAAGGCCTCCTCGTCGTGGCCGTTGATGGCCCGGAAGCAGGCCGCAATGGGCGGGGGGAGGTGCAGGCCCTGGGGCTGGTCCACACCCTGCTATCGGCTTCTTGGGGGGCGCGATGAAGTTTCCAGCCCCCTCGAAGGGCCTCACAATGATTCCTTTCCCGAGCGGCCATGACCCCCACCAAGGATCCCCTCACCTGGCTCTATCCCCCCGTCGAGCCCCGCGCCGCCGGGCACCTGCGGGTATCGGACCTCCACGAGCTGTACTACGAGGAGTCCGGCCGCCCCGACGGCAAGCCCGTGGTCTTCCTCCACGGCGGCCCCGGGGGCTGCTGCGAGCCCAAGCACCGGCGCTTCTTCGACCCGCGCGCGTACCGCATCGTCCTCTTCGACCAGCGGGGCTGCGGCCAGAGCCGGCCCCACGCCTGCCTGGAGGAGAACACGACCCCGCACCTGGTCTCCGATCTGGAGGCCCTGAGGCAGCACCTGGGCATCCCCCGCTGGCAGGTCTTCGGAGGGTCCTGGGGCAGCACCCTGGCCTTGGCCTACGCCCAGGCCCATCCGGAATCCGTGACGGAGCTGGTGCTGCGGGGCATCTTCCTCCACCGCAAGCGAGAGGTGGACTGGCTCAATCAGCGGGGGGCCAGCGAGCTCTTCCCGGACGCCTGGGAGGCCTACCTGGAGGCCATCCCCGAAGCGGAGCGAGGCGATCTCCTGGGGGCCTACCACGCGCGCCTCAACGACCCTGACCCCACCGTCCGGCTGGCCGCCGCCAAGGCCTGGAGCCGCTGGGAGGCCTCCACCGTCAAGCTGTACACGGACCCCGCCCACATAGAGCAAGCCACCGCGGACGAGGCGGCCCTGGCCATCGCCCGCATCGAGACCCACTACTTCGTCAATCGCGGCTTCTTCGCGGACGAGGACCAGCTGCTGCGGGAGGTGGGCCGCATCCGCCACATCCCAGCGGTCATCGTCCACGGCCGCTATGACGTGGTCTGTCCCCTGACCAGCGCCTGGGAGCTGCACCGCGCCTGGCCCGAAGCCGACTTCGTCCTCGTGCCCGACGCCGGGCACAGCGCCTCGGAGCCCGGCATCTCCCGAGCCCTGGTGGCCGCCACGGACCGCTTCGCGGCGCGCGGCTAGGTTCAGGCCATGTTGGCGAGGAGGGGACCGGGGTCCCAGAAGATCCGGTAGTGGGAGATGAGCCCATCGGGGTTGAAGGTGAACACGATGATGCCCGCGAGGGGCACCGCGGCCCCGCCCCGCACCTGGCCCTCCCCGGTCCAGCGCACCGCCACCTGGTCCTGGGTCTGGTAGGCCTCCTGGGGGTGCATGGCCAAAAGGCCCAGCTTGGTGCGGACCGTGCGATGAATGGCCCGGATGGCCTCCCGGGACTGGACCCCCGTGCCGCTCAGGGTGCCGCTGAAGACCGCCTCGTCGGCAAAGCAGCGGAGATGGGCCTCCTCCTCCCCCCGGTGGAAGGTCCGGAAGTAGGTCTCCAAGCTTCGCTGGTAGAGGGGATCGATCACGGGCTCCCCGGGAACGAAGGCTTATCGGACCCCCACGAAGGGGGCCTGAATCCGGGGTCCCAGGAACTCAGCTGACGTCCGCCAGGCGCAGGCGGGCCCGCTCCCGCCGGAGCCAGTCCAGCTGGGCCTCCCCCAGGCCCCGGGCCACGGCGCGCCGGGCCGCCTCCCGGCAGCGCTCCAGCAGGGCGCGATCCTGCACCAGGTCCGCGGCCTGGAACTGGGGCAGACCCGACTGGCGCGTGCCGAAGAACTCCCCAGGGCCGCGGATCTCGAGGTCCTTCTGGGCGATGCGGAAGCCGTCCTGGGTGGCCACCATGGTCTCCAGGCGCTCCGTTTCGCTGGCGGAGATCATGAAGAAGCGGCTGGCCTGGCCGCCCCGGCCCACCCGGCCCCGGAGCTGGTGGAGCTGGGAGAGCCCGAAGCGCTCGGCGTGGTCCACCACCATGGCGGTGGCGTTGGGCACGTCCACGCCCACCTCGATGACCGTGGTGGCCAGCAGGAGCTGGGCCTGCCCGGCAATGAAGCGCTGCATGCGGGCGTTCATCTCCTCGGCCCGGAGGCGGCCGTGGACCACCTCCAGGGAGGCCTCCGGAAAGCGGGAACGGAGCAGGGCCTCCATGGCCTGCAGATCCCGCAGCTTCACCTGCCTTTCGTCCGTGGGGTCGATGGCCGGGCTCACCACGTAGGCCTGGCGCCCCGCCCGGAGCTCCCCTTCCACCTGCTCCCAGGCCCGCTCCGCCTCCTCCGGCCGGTAGAGGCGGGAGACCACGGGCTGGCGGCCGGGGGGCAGCTCGTCCAGCACCGACTGCTCCAGGTCCCCGAAGAGGGCCAGGGCCAGGGACCTTGGGATGGGCGTGGCGCTCATCACCAGCCAGTGGGGGTCCCCCCCCTTCTCCTTCAACGCCTCCCGCTGCTTCACGCCAAAGCGGTGCTGCTCGTCCACCACCACCAGCTGGAGGCGACGGAAGGCGACCGCCTCCTGGAACAGGGCGTGGGTGCCCACCAGGTAGGCGGCCTCGCCGCTGGCCATCCGCTGGAGGGCGCCGCGCTTTTCCGCGGCCTTCATCCCCCCCAGCAAGAGCTGCATCCGGGGAGCCTCGGCCCCCAGCAGGCGGGCGAAGGTGGCCGCATGCTGGCGGGCCCGGACCCCCCTGGGCCCCAGCAACCCCGCCCTGGCGCCCGTCCCCCCCCCCCCTCACCCGGGCCCGGAAGCCCCCCGCGGCC
>CAYSXG010000276.1:0-4945 GCA_964434895.1 uncultured Solibacteraceae bacterium
GCCATCACGAACCCCGGTCGCTACCTGGTGCTGGTGCCCCCCATCAACGGGGCCAACGCCACCTCGGGCACGCCCTACTTCACCGCGAACCCCGGCGATCCCTTCCACGCCTGGGACTACTCCGTGACCTACGACTACATGCCGAAGGACTGGATCACCTTCCGCGGCGAGTTCAACCGCCGCGGCGCCAGCGTGCCCTACTTCAGCGGCCCCGGCGGCATCACGCCCCCCGGCGGCAACCAGGGCGCCCCGGGCTCCGCCGTGGACAACTGGACCCCGGACCTCCGCAAGACCGAGAGCCGCGTCAACCTGGCCCTCCTCGTCAAGTTCTGAACACAGGCTCCTGGCCGTGCCGCGCCCCCTCCTCATGCCCTGGTTCCTTCCGCTGGCGGTCCTGGTGGGCGCCTACTGCACCCGCACCGCCCACCAGATGGTGGAGGCCCCCGGCGTGCGCGGGGATAGGTGGCTCCTGGGCCTTCTCGGCTGGAGCCCGCTGGCGGCCTGGGTCCTCGTCCAATTCGTCCCCCAGGGGTAAGCATGTCCACCACGATGATGATCGCGTCGACCCTGACCCTCCTCCTGCTGGGCTACCTCGCCTTCGCCCTGCTCAGGCCGGAGAAGTTCCAATGAACAGAGGCGAGACCTACGGAGAAGTCGCGCGCGGCACGTCGTGCCGAAGCCTCGCGGGAGGAGTTGAATGACCCACGCCTGGATCCAGAACCTGCTGTACCTGGCCCTGCTCCTGGCCCTGGCCCTCCCTTTGGGGGCCTTCATGGCCCGGGTGCTGGAGGGGGAGCGCACCTTCCTGCACCCGGTGCTGGGCCCCCTGGAACGGGGCCTCTACCGCCTCATGGGCATCGACGGCTCCGAGGAGATGGGCTGGAAGACCTACGCCTGGGCGATCCTCTTCGTGAAGCTGCTGGGGCTGGGTGCGGTCTTCCTGCTGCAGAAGGCCCAGGGCCATCTCCCCCTCAATCCCGAGCGGATGGGCGCCGTGCCCACGGACCTGGCCTTCAACACCGCCGTCAGCTTCATCACCAACACCAACTGGCAGGCCTACGCCGGCGAAACGACGATGAGCTACCTCACGCAGATGCTGGGGCTGGCGGTGCAGAACTTCATCTCCGCCGCCACGGGCATCGCGGTGCTGGTGGCCCTCGTCCGCGGGCTGGTGCGCCGCAGCTCCGGGGACCTCGGCAACGCCTGGGTGGACCTGGTGCGCAGCACCCTCTACATCCTGCTGCCCCTGTCCCTGCTCTTCGCGGTCTTCCTGGTGGGCCAGGGCGTGGTCCAGACCTTCGCCCCCTACGCGCGGGCCGCCGCCTTGGAAGGGTCGTCCCAGGTGCTGGCCCTGGGGCCCGCGGCCTCCCAGGTGGCCATCAAGATGCTGGGCACCAACGGCGGCGGCTTCTTCAACGCCAACGCCGCCCACCCCTTCGAGAACCCGACCCCCCTTTCCAACTTCGTCCAGACCCTTTCGATCCTCCTGATCCCTGCGGCCCTCTGCCACACCTTCGGCCGCATGGTAAGGGACCGCCGCCAGGGCTGGGCCCTGCTGGCGGCCATGACCGTGATCTTCGCCGGGGCCCTGGCGGTCTGCACCCAGGCGGAGCTGAGGGGCAATCCCGCCCTGACCCGGGCCGGCGCCAGCCAGGTCCTCGTCGAGAACCACCCCGGCGGCAACATGGAGGGCAAGGAAGCCCGCTTCGGCGTAGGCCCCTCGGCCCTCTGGGCCACGGCCACCACGGCGGCCTCCAACGGCTCCGTGAACGCCATGCACGATTCCTTCACCCCCCTGGGCGGCCTCATCCCCATGTGGCTCATGCAGCTGGGCGAGATCGTCTTCGGCGGCGTGGGCTCGGGCCTCTACGGCATGCTCATGTTCGCCCTGGTGGGCGTCTTCATCGGCGGCCTCATGGTGGGCCGCACGCCGGAGTACCTGGGCAAGAAGATCGAGGCCTTCGAGATGAAGATGGCCTCGCTCACCATCCTCCTGCCGGCCGCCATGGTGCTGGTGGGGACGGCGGCGGCGGTGCTGGTGCCCGCGGCGGCGGCGGCGGTGAGCAACCCCGGCCCCCACGGCTTCAGCCAGATCCTCTACGCCTTCAGCAGCGCCAGCAACAACAACGGCAGCGCCTTCAACGGCCTCGGCTCCAACCTCCCCTTCTACAACTGGGCCCTGGCCGCGGCCATGCTGGTAGGCCGCTTCGGCGTGATCGTGCCGGTGCTGGCCATCGCCGGCTCCGTGGGCAAGAAGAAGTACACCCCCCCGAGCCTGGGGACCCTGCCCACCCATACGCCCCTCTTCGTGGCCACCCTCGTGGGCGTCGTCCTGCTGGTGGGGGCCCTCACCTTCCTGCCCGGCCTGGCCCTCGGCCCGATTGCCGAACAGCTGGCGCTTCGCTGAGGATTCCATGACCTCCCATTCCCGTCAGGACATCCCCCAGATCGCGCATGCGCGAGCCGGGATCTTGGGTCAGGCCCGTCCCCTCTTCGAGCCCGCCATCGTGAGGCGGGCGGCGGGGGACGCCTTCCGGAAACTGAACCCCCTCCACCAGCTCCGCAACCCCGTCATGTTCACCGTCTGGGTCTGCAGCGCGGCCACCACCGCCCTGTGGGCCCAGGCCCTGGGAGGCCACGGCGAGGCCCGGACGGGCTTCATCCTCGCCGTCGCGCTCTGGCTCTGGTTCACCCTCCTCTTCGCCAACTTCGCCGAGGCCATGGCCGAGGGTCGGGGCAAGGCCCAGGCGGACAGCCTGCGCAAGGCCAAGAAGGACGTGCAGGCCAAGAAGCTGCAGGACGCGCGAAGGAACGGCCCCATCGAGCGGGTGGCCGCCTCCTCCCTGCGGGTGGGAGACGTCGCCCTCGTGGAGGCGGGGGACACCATCCCCTGCGACGGCGAGGTCATCGAGGGCGTGGCCTCGGTGAACGAGAGCGCCATCACCGGCGAAAGCGCGCCGGTGATCCGGGAGTCCGGCGGGGACCGCAGCGCCGTCACCGGCGGCACCGTGGTGCTCTCGGACTGGCTGGTGGTGCGCATCACCACCAACCCCGGCGAGACCTTCCTGGACCGCATGATCGCCATGGTGGAGGGGGCCAAGCGCCAGAAGACCCCCAACGAGATCGCCCTGGACATCCTGCTGGCGGGCCTCACCATCATCTTCCTGCTGGCCACGGCCACCCTGCTGCCCTATTCGATCTTCAGCGTGAAGGCCGCCGGCCAGGGCCATCCCGTAACCCTCACGGTGCTGGTGGCCCTCCTGGTCTGCCTCATCCCCACCACCATCGGGGGCCTCCTCTCGGCCATCGGCATCGCGGGCATGGACCGCATGATCCAGGCCAACGTCATCGCCACCTCCGGCCGTGCGGTGGAAGCCGCAGGGGACGTCGATGTCCTCCTCCTCGACAAGACCGGCACCATCACCCTGGGCAACCGAGAGGCCGTGGCCTTCATCCCCGCCGAAGGCGTAGGAGAGGACGCCTTGGCGGACGCGGCCCAGCTCTCGCCTCTCGCCGACGAGACCCCCGAGGGCCGCAGCGTAGGTGTGCAGGCCAAGGAGAAGCACGGCCTCCGGGAACGGGACATCCACGCCCTGGACGCCCACTTCGTGCCCTTCAGCGCCCAGACCCGCATGAGTGGCGTGGATCTTGGGGATCGCCAGATCCGCAAGGGCGCCGCCTCCGCCATCCAGGAATACGTGGAGGCCCAGGGCGGCCATTTCCCCGAGACCCTGCGCCGCACCGTGGACCAGATCTCCATGGCCGGAGGCACGCCCCTCGTCGTCGCGGAGGGCCCCCGCGCCCTGGGCGTGATCCAGCTCAAGGACATCGTGAAGGGCGGCATCAAGGAGCGCTTCGCGGACCTGCGGGGCATGGGCATCAAGACCGTGATGATCACGGGCGATAATCCGCTCACGGCGGCCGCCATCGCCGCTGAGGCGGGCGTGGACGATTTCCTCGCCCAGGCCACGCCCGAGGCGAAGCTGAAGCTCATCCGCGAGTACCAGCAGGGTGGGCGCCTGGTGGCCATGACGGGGGACGGCACCAACGACGCGCCGGCCCTGGCGCAGGCGGACGTGGCCGTGGCCATGAACAGCGGCACCCAGGCGGCCAAGGAGGCCGGCAACATGGTGGACCTGGACTCCAATCCCACGAAGCTCATCGAGATCGTGGAGATCGGCAAGCAGCTCCTCATGACCCGGGGCTCGCTGACCACCTTCAGCATCGCCAACGACGTGGCCAAGTACTTCGCCATCCTCCCTGCGGCCTTCGTGGGCATCTACCCGGCCCTGGGAGCGTTGAACATCATGGGACTCCACAGCCCCGAGAGCGCCATCCTCTCGGCGGTGATCTTCAACGCCCTCATCATCGTCGTGCTCATCCCCCTGGCCCTGCGCGGCGTCAAGTACCGTCCCGTGGGCGCCGCCCAGCTCCTGCAGCGCAACCTCCTGCTCTACGGCGCCGGCGGCCTCGCCGTGCCCTTCCTCGGCATCAAGCTCATCGACTGGCTGCTCGTGGCCTGCCGTCTCACCGCCTGAGGTCCCCATGTCCCTCCGCCCCGCCCTCGTCTGCTTCCTCGGCCTCTCCCTGATCACGGGCCTGGCCTACCCGCTGCTCGTGACGGGCCTGGCCCGCGCCGCCTTCCCCCGCCAAGCGGAAGGCAGCCTCCTGCGCCACGGCGGCCAGGTGATCGGCTCCGAATGGATCGGGCAGTCCCTCAGCGACGCGCGCCATTTCTGGGGCCGGCCCTCCGCCACCGTGGACGGCGACGGCAAGCCCCTGCCCTACAACGGAGCCAACAGCGGCGGCTCCAACCTGTACACCAGCAACCCGGATCTGGTGAAGGAGGTTGAAGCCCGGCTTGCCGCCCATCTTTGCGGGGGTCCTGGGAAACACGGATTCCATTACGTTGAACTTGTACCTCTCGCGGGCTGCGGCATTGCAC
>CAYSXG010000277.1:0-4916 GCA_964434895.1 uncultured Solibacteraceae bacterium
CTCCAACATGGACAACCCATCGTCGTCACCGAACCGGCCAAAGGAACCCTGCAATTACCCAACCCCGTGGAAGTTCAACCGAAGCTGTAAACCATCACGCGTTGGCTTCGACGCAACTGCGCTACATGCATCCATACGCAGGGCCGATTGCAGCCTCCGATGGTAAAATTCCGCCTGCTCCATGGCGCAACTGAAAATTCTCGTTCAGGAGGCTGATTTGAAATCAGTCCGTTCGTTCCTTGCATGTCTCGCTATCTTGAACATCGTCCATCTCACGTGGGCGCAATCCGTACCGGCAGTCCCGGAGGCCTCACGCTTGTTTGGTTAAGGAGACCAAAGTTCCGGAGACGAACGCGGGCGGGGGAAGAAGTTCCAGGCCGGACTTGGTGGCCAGCACCGTCCGTTTCCGGCGGCCGTCTTGGCTGAGCGCGCGCCCGACCACTTCTTCGGTGTGGCCGACTCCGTGGACCGGGGCGGTGTCAATCAGGTTGATCCCCTGGTCCAGAGCCATGTGAATAGTGCGGACGCACTGGCGGTCGTCAGCGCCGCCCCGCCCCTGGCCGGACAACCACCCGACACGGCCCGGGTGGGTTCCGGGTCCCGCGGGCATGCCGACCTGGCCCCCGCTGGGCTTCTGCAGGCCGCGGATACTGCGGCAGGTGGTGGTCTTGCCCGCGCCGACGGGGCCGATGAGGCCCACGAGGTCGCCGGGTTCCACAGCCCGGTCGAAGCCCTTCACGGCCTCGATGCCGCCTTTGAAGGCGCAGCGCAGGCCCTTGGCTTCAAGAAGGGGGCTCATTTCTGGGCCTGGTCCAGGGCGCCCAGGCGCACGTCCACGGCCACGCCGGGCAACAGGCCCTTGTCCCAGCCCCGTTCGAGGTGGACCCGGGCGGGATAGACGAGGTTCACTCGCTCCTCCCGGGTCTCCACCATCTTGGGCGTGTACTCGGGATCGATGGCGACCTCATCCAGGGTGGCCGCCAGCGTCTGGCCTCCGGCCACGCTCACGCTGACAGGCATGCCGATGGAGGCCTTCGCCTGCAGGGGCTGGGGCAGGTAGACCCGCACCCAGAGCTGGTCCAGCCGGGCGATGGTGATGACGGGCTGGCCGGCGGAGAGCACGGAGCCGATCTCCCTCAGGCGGTGGGTGATGATGCCGTCGAAGGGGGCGCGGATCTCGGTGAAGCCCGCCGTGACCTGGCTCTGCCGGAGGGCGGCTTGGGCTCGCTGCGTGTCGGCGACGGCGCCCTGGCGCTGCTCGATGCGCGCGCCGGCCTGCAGCTCGGCGAGGCTCTTCTGCTGCAGGTTCAGGCTGGCGGCGGCGCGGTCGCGGTCGGACTGGGCGCGGTCCAGGTCGGACTGGGAGAGCACCTTGTCGGAGAAGAGGGAGCGGCTGCGCTGGAGGGTGTCCTCGGCGAGCCGCAGCGCGGCTTCGGCATCGTGGACCCGGGCCTGGCCCTGGGCGATGTCCTCGTGGCGGGTCCCGTTGGCCAGTTCCTGGGACTTGGCCTGGGCGCTGCGGACGGCGGCAGCGCTCTGGTCCACCACGGCGTCCAGCTCTTCGGCGGAGACGCGGGCCAGGAGATCGCCCTGCTTCACGCGCTGGCCTTCGGCCACCTCCAGTTCCACCAGGCGGCCGCCCACGCGGGGGCCGAGGTCGGTGAGGTAGGCCTCGACGCGTCCGTTCAGGACGGGCCGGGAGTCGCGGTTGCAGGCCAGCATGAGCAGGGCCGCGGGGAGGAACAGCAGGGGCTTTCGCATGGTCGCTCTCAGGAGAGGGAAGGCAGGGCAGGGAGGGGGATGGAGGGATCGGCGGCCACGCCGCGCCAATACAGTTCGAACCATTTCCGCTCGGCCAGAGGCACGACCTCGCCGGAGGGAATGCCCGTGATCCTCGGCGCCATGTTGGGCAGCACGTCGAGGACCTCCATGTAGGTCTTCACGAGGAAGAAGGCCGAGAGCTGGACGTGCAGGTCGGGCCGGAGCTCGCCGCGTTCGATGCCCTGCTGGATGATCTGCCAGACGAGGCTGGAGTTCCGCTTCACGCGGTCGGCCAGCTGCTGCTGCACGCCCTCGGCGCCTCGGGCCATCTCGCCGCGGACCACGTTGCGCAGGCCCACGTGGTGGCCCATGTGCCGCCGGTAGATCTGGAGCACCTCCCAGATGCGCTCGGGCATGGGCCGCGCGTCGGTGGGGGCCGCGAGGCGCTGCAGGTCCTCGGTCATGGAGGGCATGCAACGGTCCAGGAGGGCCGTGAAGATGGCCTCCTTGTTCTCGAAGTGGTAGTAGATGAGCGCGGGATCGCAGCCTGCCTGCTGGGCGATGGCCCGGAGGCTGGCGCCCTTCAGTCCCTCGCGGCTGAAGATCTCCTCGGCCGCGTCCAGGATCTGGTTGGGCTCGACCCGGGCGGCCTTGGGGCCGCGGCTGCGTTCGGGGGCGGAGGTTTTGCGCTGTGGGTTCATGGTTTCAACACCTGTTGAATCATGAAAGCACCCTGGGCCTGCCGCAAGGGGAATTTCATCAGCCGTGGAAAAAGAGGGCCAAACGAAGATCGGGGCCTCGCGGCCCCGATCCGGGAAGGCGGATACCAGCTGGCTACTCGATGGAGATGGGGGCCTCGGTGGTGTAGTCGAGGGTCACGACCTCGCCCTGCTCCCAGCCGATGCGGTTCTCCTCGGTCTCGCGCACGCCCACCTGGGCCCAGAAGGAGGCCAGCTTGGGGGCGTCCTGGGCATGGCCCTGCTTGTTCACGGGGACGATGACCTCCACCTTGGGGAAGGCGCCGCGCTGAAGCTGCTCGCAACGCTTTCCGCTCACCACGGCGAAGCGGTACTTGTTCCCGATCTCCTCCGGAACGCGGACGATGGTACGGGTCATGGGCAACCTCCGAAGAGAGTGAATGTAGCACGGAAAGCCAAGGTTCCCAAGGGTTTTGAGCTAGGATGAACGCTCTTTGGAGGTTCATCGGATGCGTCTGCTCCTCGGCATTCCCGGCGGCATCGCGGCCTACAAGGCCGCCGACCTGGCCCGGTTGCTGAGCAAGGAGGGCCACCAGGTCCGTTGCGTCCTCACCGCCGCCGGGGCCCGCTTCATCACGCCCCTGACCCTGGCCAGCCTCACGGGCGAGACGGTGCATGGCGCCAATCCCGAGCTGAGCGAATGGCGGCCCAGTCCCAGCATCGAGCACATCGAGCTGGCCCGGTGGGCCGACCTGGTGGCCGTGGTGCCGGCCACGGCGGACATCCTGGGCAAGGCAGCCCATGGTCTGGCGGATGACCTGCTCAGCACCATCCTGCTGGCCACCCGCGCGCCCATCCTCTGGGCCCCGGCCATGAATACCCAGATGTGGGCCCATCCTGCGGTGCAGGCCAACGTGGACCGCCTGAAGGGCTTCGGCCACCGCATGGTGGAGCCCGCGGAGGGGCTGCTGGCCTGCGGGGAGGAGGGCTCCGGCAAGCTGGCGGAGGTGGAGGCCATCGCCGAGGCCATCCGCATGCTGGCTTCCCCCAGGCTGGCCGCCCTGGAGGGCAGGGCGGTGCTCGTCACGGCCGGACCCACCCGAGAGGATCTGGACCCGGTGCGCACCCTCAGCAACCGCAGCAGCGGCGCCATGGGCGTGGCGCTGGCGCGGGCCCTGCGGGACGCCGGCGCCCGCGTGCACCTGGTGCTCGGCGGAGACCTGGCCGCGCCCCTGGGCGTGGAGACGGTCCGCGTGCGCAGCGCCCAGGAGATGCTGGAAGCCTGCGAATCCCAATGGCCCTGGATGGATGGCGTCCTCGCCGCCGCGGCCGTGGCGGACCAGCGGCCGGAGCGCACCGCCGCAGAGAAGGTGAAGAAGGGCGAGGGTCCTGAGACGCTCACCCTGGTCCGGACGCCTGATGTCCTGGCGGCGCTGTCGGCGAAGAAGCGTCCCGGCCAGTGGCTGGTGGGTTTCGCCGCGGAGAGCGAACATCACCTGGAGAACGCCGCGGTGAAGCTCATGAAAAAGGGCCTGGATGCGGTGCTCGTGAACGACGTCCAGAGCGGCCGGGCCTTCGGCGCCCAGGCCAATACCTTGACCCCGGTCACCCCGGAGGGCGCCCAGATCCCGATCGGTCCCTTGCCCAAGGACGAACTGGCCAGGGCGGTCGTCGCCTGGTGGGCGGCGAGGCTTTAAAGCTTCGGGTTCATCCAGGGCAGGGGCTCGGAGGGCTTTCCCGGCACCTTCCCGGCGCGCACGGCCACCACCACCAGCCAGCCTGAGGGCCGGTCCAGGTTGGAGAGGTCCAGGCGCAGGGTCTGCCCCGGCTTCGGCACATCGGGCCGGCCCCGCTCCAGCACCACCTGTCCCTTGGAGAAGACTTCCTCCGCCGTGGGCCGCACGAGGCCCAGAGGCAGATACAGCACGCGGACGGCCTCAAAACCTCCAAGCGTCTCGCCCTTGATGTCTTCAGTGGGCATGCGCAGCTCGAGGACCCTGAGAGAGGCGAGGGTGGCCACCACCGCCTTGGGCTGCGCCGAGGGACGGGGCACGGGGTCGCCCTTTTTCCCGCAGGCGGCGCAGACCGCGAGCGTGAGCAGGAGGGCTGGAGTTGATAGGCTGGAGCGTTGCATCAAACCCATTCTGGATCGAGGAAGCCATGCCCGTCACGAAAGTACTGATCGCGAACCGGGGTGAAATCGCGTGCCGGGTCATCCGCACCTGCCGCGAGATGGGGATTCCCACGGTGGCGGTGTACTCGGAAGCTGACCGCGGGGCCCTGCATGTGCGCATGGCGGACGAGGCCTACTTCATCGGACCCGCCGCGGCCCGGGAGAGCTACCTCGTCGTCGACAAGATCATGGAGGTCTGCAAGAAGTCCGGCGCCGACGCCGTGCATCCGGGCTACGGTTTTCTCAGCGAGAATGCCGAGGCCGCCAAGCGCTTCAAGGCCGAG
>CAYSXG010000278.1:0-3995 GCA_964434895.1 uncultured Solibacteraceae bacterium
AACGAGCACGTCTGCACGTAGGGCCAGCAGCCCAGTCTGAGGGTGCACAGAGGAAGTCCGGCCAGGAGGGTGCTCCGGTGGTGCGAGTAGAGGTGGTCGCAGATGACCCCGTGCAGCATGACCAGGTAGCCCGCAACGGCCCCGCCCCCGCTGCGGAAGGTGCTCTGGACGTAGGTGTCGCTGAAGGGGCGCGAAACATCCAGGCCCGGCAGGTCGTCCATCAGCTCCGAAAGCTGGGTGTAGCCCCGTTGCCGGATCTCCGGGGCGCTGATGACGAGGATGGTGGCCGGCGCCTCCAGCAGCCCCTCCTGCATGGACGTGGCGGAGACCACTTGGGTCTTCATCAGGGCCAGGTACTTCCCCAGCATCTCCGCCTCGTCCCCGGCGGGGGCCTGGGCGCCGAAGGCCGGGCCCAGGAGGCTGGAAGCGGAAATGAGAAGGGCTCGGCCGATCATGGGCGCCCCCTGTACGAGCCTCTTTTCGGCCGGGGGGGCGGGAAGCCAAGTTCAGGGCAGACGCGGTGACCGGGCGGTCCCCCTCGTCCAGGTCAGGCCGCGGCCCGCCGCATGCCCCGCAGGGCCAGGGCCCAGATGGCGACGATGAAGAAGACCAGCTTCAGGGCCGGCAGCCACACCACTTCGAGGCCCACGCCCCGCAGCACGATGGCCCGGAGGATCTCGATGAAGTGGGTGAGGGGAACCAGCTGGCCCAGCACCTGGAAGACCAGGGGCATGCCCTCCAGGGGGAAGATGTAGCCCGACAGGAAGATGAGGGGCAGGAACATCATGAAGCTCATCTGGCTGGCCTGGGCCTGGGTCTGGGCCACGGTGCTGATGCGGATGCCGATGCCCAGCATGGCGAAGATGAAGAAGGCCGCCATGAGGTAGAGGAGCAGGGGATTCCCGGCCACGGGCACCTGGAAGACCACCCGCATGAAGACCAGCATGAAGGTCATCTGGATGTAGGCGATGCCGATGACCGGGATGATCTTGCCGAGGAAGAGTTCCAGGGGCGTCACCGGGGTCACCATCACCTGGTCCAGGGTGCCCCGCTCCTTCTCCCGCACCATGGAGTTGGCGGCGAACATGATGCAGGTCATGGACAGGATGACCCCCACGAGGCCCGGGATGATGAAGTTGGGGCTCCGGAGGTTGGGGTTGTACCAGGGGCGGATGCGCACGCTGATGGGCGTCTCGGGCCGGGTGGCCTGGCCGAAGCCCATGCGCTCGAAGAGCAGGGAGGTGGCCCGGGTCTGGCCCACGCCGAAGGCCGTGGCCATGGCGGTGTTCGCGGTGGTGGGGTTGGAGGCGTCCACGATGACCATGGCCTGGGCCGTGCCGCCGCCCCGCAGCTTCCGGGCGTAGTCCGGCGGGAACCAGACGCCCACCTGGGCCCGGCCCCCGTCGATGACGGCGGTCAGCTCCTTCTCGGAGTGCACGTGCAGCTTGGTGTCGAAGTACTGGGTGGCCCGCAGGGCCTCCAGGAAGTCGCGGCTCTCCTGGCTGTTGGATTCGTCGTAGACGGCCGTGGGCAGGTGCTTGACGTCGCTGTTCACGGCGAAGCCGTAGATGATGGGCTGCATCAGCGGGAGGCCCAGGATGAAGACGAGGGTCAGCTTGTCCCGCCGCAGCTGCAGGAGCTCCTTCCACACCAGGGCTTTGATCCGGGTCCACATATCAGCTCCTGCCGCTCTGCACGAGATGGATGAAGAGGTCCTCGAGGCTGGGCAGCTCCGGGTCCTGGGGGGTGAAGCTGAAGCCCCGGGACCGGAGGGCCTCCAGGATCTCCGAGGGGTTCGCCTCGGTGGGCAGGGAGAGGCGCACGCCCCGCCCCAGCAGCTCCGCGGAGAGGATGGCGCCGTCCAGCTCCTTGGCCGCTGCCTGCAGTTCGCGGAACTGCTCCGTGCGCAGCTCGATCACCTGCCTCCCGAGGTCCTTCTTGAGCTGCCGCGGCTTGCCGTAGGCCATGAGCTGGCCCGCCAGGATGAAGGCCAGGCGGTCGCACTGGTCCGCCTCCCCCAGGTTGTGGGTGGTCACCAGGATGCTCATGCCGTCCTTCACCAGGTCGTCCATGGCCTCCCAGAAGAGGCGCCGCCGCAGGGGGTCCACGCCGCTGGTGGGCTCGTCCAGGAAGAGCATTCGGGGGCGGTGCAGGGTGGAGGCGGCCAGGGCCACGCGCTGCTTCTCGCCGGTGGAGAGGCCCGCCACCAGCAGGTCCCCGAGGGGGCGGATCTGCATCTCGTGGACCCGCTGGCGGATGGAGTCCCGCAGCGCCTCGCCTTCGAGCCCGTAGAGCTGGCCGAAGTAGGCCAGGTTCTCGATGACCGTGAGGTCGTCCAGGAGGCTGAATTTCTGGCTCATGTAGCCGATCTGCTGGCGCACCCGGTCCGCCTGGGTGAAGAGGTCGAAGCCCAGGGCCTCGGCCCGGCCGGAGGTGGGGGCGAGGACGCCGCAGAGCATCTGGATGGTGGTGCTCTTGCCGTCCCCGTTGGGGCCCAGGAAGCCGAAGATCTCCTCGGGCTCCACGGCGAAGGTGAGGTCCTTCACGGCCGTGAAGTCGCCGAAGCGCTTGGTGAGGCCCTGCACGTGGAGCACCTCAGGCATCGTGGGCCTCCGCGTCGGAGAGGGCGTGCAGGAAGAAATCCTCCAGGGTGGCCTCGCTGGGCTGGACCTTCTCCACGCCCTCCAGGGCCTGGAGCCGGGCCTGGAGGGCCTCGAGGGGCTGGTCCGGGAAGCGGACGCGGATGATCTCCCCCTCCCCGAAGAGGTCCAGGGGGGCCATGGCCTCCAGCAGCTGCTGGACCTGGCGGCGCCGGGAGGTGCGGATGCGGTAGACGAGGCCCGGCAGCTTGGCCCGGAAGCCGGCGAGGTCCCCGCGGTCCAGGATCTGGCCGTTGTGCATGAGCAGCATGTCGTGGGCGTACTCCGCCTCGTCCATGTAGGGGGTGGAGAAGAGGATGGCCACGCCCTGGTCGTGGACGCCGTGGAGCAGGTCCCAGAACTCCCGGCGGGAGACGGGGTCCACGCCGGTGGTGGGCTCGTCCAGCAGCAGCAGGCGGGGCTCCGGGAGCAGGGCCACGCATAGGGCCAGCTTCTGCTTCATGCCCCCCGAAAGGGCGCCGCTGAGCCGGTCCAGGAAGCGGTCCAGGTCCACGGAGGCGAGCAATTCGCGGATGCGGGGCTCCGGCCGACGGAGCCCGTAGAGGCCCGCCTGGAGCCTCATGTTCTCCTCCACCGTGAGGTCCGGGGCCAGGCTGAAGGCCTGGGGGACGTAGCCGATGTGGTCCGGGGGGCGGGCGGGGCGGATGCGGCCGCCCGTGGGCTTCTGGAGGCCCATGAGCATGCGGAAGGTGGTGGTCTTCCCGGCGCCGTCGGGGCCGATGAGGCCCAGGAGGTCCCCCTCCTGGATCCGCAGATCCAGGGGCTTCACGGCCTCCTTGCCGCCGGGGAAGGTGCAGGCGAGCTGCTGGGCTTCGAGGAGCATGGCCTCAGGGCTTCCCGTTCGGCAGCCGCACGTCCACCGCCACGCCCGGCAGCAGGCCCTGGTCCCAGCCGTGGTTCAGGTGGATGCGGGCGGGGTAGACCAGGTTCACCCGTTCTTCCCTCGTCTCCACCATCTTGGGCGTGTATTCGGCCTCGCTGGAGACCTCGTCCAGGGTGGCCTCCAGGACCCGCTTGTCCGCGGTCTCCAGGCGCAGGCGCATGCCCTGGCGGGCGGTGGCCTGGATGGACTGGGGGAGGTAGACCCGCACCCAGAGCTGGTCCAGCCGGGCCAGGGTGAGCACCGCCTGGCCCCCGGCCACCACGGAGCCCAGCTCCCGGAGGCGGTGGACCACCACCCCGTCGAAGGGGGCGCGGATCTCGGTGAAGCCGTTCATCACCTTGCTCTGGGCCAGGGAGGCCTGGGCCCGCCGGCTCTCGGCCACGGCCCCCTCCCGCTGCTCCGTGCGGGCCCCGGCGCGGAGTTCGGCCAGGGCCTTCTGCTGGAGGCTCAGG
>CAYSXG010000278.1:4005-4904 GCA_964434895.1 uncultured Solibacteraceae bacterium
CGGCGCGCGCCGTCGACATCCACTCTTCGAGCCGTTGCGAATAGGGCGCGAAGGCGAGCGTGACCGCGCCCGGAAGATTTTGGATCGCCGCTTCGGTCGCGGCGCTCGAGAGACCGAGCTCGGAGATGACGATGCCGACGCGTGGCCGCCGGTCGGTCGGATCGAAGGGCCGGGCGTAGAAGCGCCAAGCCTGCCCTCCGTTCCCGGCGCTTTATGGCCGGGGTTCGGGGGGACCCGGCCCCGTCTAGGCTTCTGGGGGCGGCGAGGGCTGTCCTCCGCCAGGCGCAGGGCTGCCTCCGCGTCCTTCACGCGGGCCTCGCCCTGGGCGACGTCCTCGGCACGGCTGCCGTTGTGGAGCTCCAGCCGGCGCGCCTCCGCGGCCGCCAGGCCCGCGGCGTCCCGGTCCACGGCGGCGCCGAGCTCCTCCGCCGCGACCCGGGCCAGCAGGTCCCCGGCCTTCACCCGCTGGCCCTCGTGGACGCTCAGCTCCACGAGGCGGCCGGGGACCCGGGGGGCCAGGTCGCTCAGGTAGGCCTCCACCCGGCCGTTCAGGAGGGCGAGTTCCTCGCCGACGTGCGGGGTCGGGAAGGGGACGCGGTCGAGCATGCGCGGCGCGGCCGCGTCGGACACGTCGAACAGCGACACGTTCAGGCTGCCGCGCGGATCGTCGCGGTCGACGCCCAGGCCGACGACCCGGTCGCCGAACGGCTCGAGGTGGAACATGAACCCCGGCATCGACAGCTCACCCCGCTGCACCGGCGCCTGCGGCCGCGACAGGTCGATGACGAACAGCGGATCGGTCTGGTTGTACGTGATGGCGTACGCGCGGTCGCCGTCGAAACGCACGGTGCGCAGTCCCTCGGGCCGCGGCAGGCGCATGACCGCGTGGCCGAGCGGCG
>CAYSXG010000279.1:0-4903 GCA_964434895.1 uncultured Solibacteraceae bacterium
TGTTTTGAACCACTTGGTGACGCTTCTGGCGGAGAGTGGGGGATTCGAACCCCCGATACGGTTTTGCCGTATACACGATTTCCAATCGTGCTCCTTCAACCACTCGGACAACTCTCCAGGGGTGGTTTCCCCGTGGGTGCAGGGAATCCTGAGTCTACCACGGGGCCGGCTCGGAGCCAAGCGGGCCTTGTGGAACTAGAGGGAATCCGCGAAGGCCTGAAGTTCCTTCACGAATTTCCGGGCGGGCTCGGGGCCGGGGGTCCCGCCGCCCTGGCGCTCGGCGCGGACGGTCTCGGTGTAGGTCTTGATGATCCGGCTCAGCCGGTCCAGCTGAGGGCGATCGATCCGATTGATCTTGGCCTTGGTGTCCGCCAGGGCCTTGTCGAAGCCGGGGTGCTCGGCGGCGGGGAGGGCCTGCTTGACCTCGAAGCCCAGGAGTTCGACGGACTTCACCACCATGGCGGAGGCAATGCCCTGGCCCCCTCGGCTGGGATCCACGCCCATCTCCTGGGCCGCCTTGTTGAGCTTGGACTTGCCCCAGAAGTAGGCGCCGACGCAGGAACCGGCCACCACGAGGAAGAGGGTGCCGCAGCCCACGCCCACCCACAGGAAGACCTTCTTGTTATCCGCCATCGCCTCGTTCTCCGGAAAGGGGAACCATGACAGGAATTCCGCGGGCGCTCAATCCTGGGAGCTTGCGGGGAAGGGGGGAGGGGATCAGCATGGGCCCGTTCCCACCCTTCACAGGAGACCCCATGGCCTTCGTTTCGGAATTCAAGACCTTCCTCAAACGCGGCAACGTCCTTGATCTCGCGGTGGCCGTGGTCATCGGCGGGGCCTTCGGAAAGATCGTGACGGCGGTGGTGGAGGGCCTGGTGATGCCCCTGGTCAGCCTGGCGGTGCCCAGCGGGGACTGGCGCACCCTGCTCCTGGGTCCCTTCAAGGTGGGGGCGGTGCTGGGGGCCGCGGTGGACTTCCTGTGCGTGGCCTTCGTCGTCTTCCTGGTGTTCGTGAAGGGGGCGGCGCGCTTCCGGACCCAGGAGGAACCCGCGGCCGCGCCGGCCATGAAGGAGTGCCCCATGTGCCTGGAGCAGGTCCCCGCCGCCGCCCGCAGGTGCAAGCACTGCACGAGCGAGGTGTGAGGGGGTTCTGCCTCAGGCCCTCCTCCATCCCACCGAGCCGTCCTTCCGGTCCTCGATCACCACGCCCAGGGCGGCGATGCGCTCCCGGAGGGCGTCCGCCTCGGCCCAATTCCGCGCGGCCTTGGCGGTCCGGCGGGCCTCGATGAGGCTTTCCACCTCGGCCTCCAGGTCATCCTCCTCGTGGGGCCAGCCCATGAAGATGGCGTTGGTCTCGTCCAGGAAGGCCAGCACCGCGCCCCGCTCCTCGCGGGAGAGGGCGATGCGGTCGTCCTGGGCGTTGAGGTCGGAGATCAGCGTGAACAGGGCCGCGAGGGCCTCGGGCGCGTTGAGGTCGTCGGCCATGGCCGCCCAGAAGGCCTCCCGGGCCTGTTCCAGGCGCCGGAGGGGCTCCAGGGCCTCCTTCCAGGGGCCGCTCCCTTCGCTCCCTTCGCCCTCCATGCGCTTGCGGAAGATGCGGATGCGCTGGAGGGAGGCCTCGGCGGCCCGAAGTCCGTCGAGGCTGAAGTTGAGGAGCTTGCGGTAGTGGTTGCTCTGGATGGCGTAGCGGAAGGCGATGGGGTCGTGGCCTTTCTTCCGCAGGTCCTCCAGGGTGTAGAAGTTGCCAAGGCTCTTGGACATCTTCTCCCCTTCGACCATGAGGAACTCGCCGTGCACCCAGTGGTTCACCCAGCGGTGGCCCAGGCAGCCCTCGCTTTGGGCGATCTCGTTCTCGTGGTGGGGGAAGATGAGGTCCACGCCGCCAGAGTGGATGTCCACGCGCTCGCCCAGGAGATCGATGCCCATGGCCGAGCATTCGATGTGCCAGCCCGGGCGTCCCGGGCCCCAGGGGCTGTCCCAGGTGGGTTCTCCCCCCTTGGCGGCCTTCCACAGCACGAAGTCCTGGACCTGGTCCTTCTCGTACTCGTCCACGTCCACGGAGGCGCCGGCCCTCAGGCCCTGCCGGTCCAGGTGGGCCAGGCGGCCGTAGGGCTCGAAGGCGGCGATGCGGTAGTAGACGCTGCCTTCCCGGGCGTAGGCCAGGCCCTTGGCCTCCAGCCGCCGGATGAGGTCGATCATGGCGTCGATGTAGTCCGTGGCCTTGGGCATGTCGTCGGCGGGCAGGATGCCCATGGCCTGGAGATCCGCGAGGAAGTGGGCCCCGTAGCGCTCCGTGAGGGCCTTCATGGCCGCGTGGCGCTGGGCGTGGGTGGCCTCGGGCCCCAGGTCCTTCTGGCTATCGCGGATGATCTTGTCCTCGACGTCCGTGATGTTCATGCAGTGGCGCACCCGGTACCCGGCGGCCAGGAAGGTTCGCTTGAGCAGATCCTGAAAAAGAAATGTCCTCAGGTTGCCGATATGGGCGTAGTTGTAAACGGTGGGCCCGCAGGTGTAGAGCTTCACCACCCCGGGATCCTCGGGCACCACGGGTTCCACTTGGCGAGTCAGCGTGTTGAAGAGGGCAATCGGGCGCATCATTCCATCTCACCATCTTTTCGAGGTCCGAGACATGGGGTTCCTGTTCGGCAGCAAGGAGCGGAGGCCCGACCCCGAGGCCATGCAGGCGCGGATCGGGGCCCTGGAATCGGAATTGGGCGAGGCCAAGGGGGCCCTGGCGGACATCCAGGAGCTGGCCCGGCACCTGGAGGGGGAGTGGGAGCTGGTGCTGCAGGGCGTCGAGCGGCTCCGGCCGGGGATGTCCCCCCAGCTGCTGGCGGAAACGCTGCTGGAGCTCACCTTCCGCCCCATGGACCTGGCCTCCTTCTTCGTGGCCACCGTGGACTGGGAGCGGGAGGTCATGCCCTTCGTGGCCTACCACGAGGGGGGGCGCATGCGCCATCCCGCCCCGCGGAACTTCCAATCGGAAGGGGGGCTCACGGCCCGGGCCATCCTGTCGGAAAAGCCCCTCTACGTCCGCACCCTCGAGGAGGCGAGGGCCCTGGGGGCGGTCTTTTCGGAGGCCGAGCGGGTCAGCGGCCTGATCCCCCAGAGCTGGTACGGGGTGCCCCTCTTGGCCGGGGGACGCCCCTTCGGCCTGGTGGCCTTCCAGAGCTTCCAGCAGGACGCCTTCAACGAGGCCCGCCTGAGGGTCTTCGACGCCCTAGCGGCCCTCCTGGCCCGGGCCATGGCCCTCACGGACCCCTCCCTGGAGCAGCGTCCGTAGATCCTCGGGCAGGACCCGGGCCCGGCCTTCGGGGCCGGTGACCAGGTGGGCCGTGTGGCCCTCGGCCAGGGGGGTGCCCTCCCGCTCCACCCGGTACCCGACGACCACCTTCCGTCGGCCGGCCTCCTGGACCCGGGTCCGGATGAGGATCCGGTCGTCGAAGCGGGCGGGGGCGCGGTAGGCGATGCGGACCTCGGCCACGCTCAGGAAGACGCCCCGGGCCTCCCATTGCCGGTAGTCCTCCCCCAAGGCCCGCAGCAGCTCCACGCGCCCGGCCTCCAGCCACACCACGTAGGCCCCGTGATGGACGATACCCATGGCGTCGGTTTCGGCGTAGCGCACCCTGAGCTCGGTGAGGGATTCCATTGCGCGATTGTGACGGAAAGCCCCCCAAAAGGACGCGGCCCCGAAGGGCCGCGTCCGGGGAGCTTCGATCGGCTACTCCACCGTGATCTTCACGAGGTCGCCGGAGTCGGTGGTGAGCTCCAGGAGCATGTCCCCGGACTTGGAGGCTTCCAGGAGCTTGATGAGGGCGTCGGGCTTGAGGGCTTTCTTGGTTTCGCCGTTGATCTTGATATCGCTGTCGCCGGCCATTTCCAGGATGCTCTTGGCGAGGGTGATGGGCAGCCGCATGTGGACCTCGGTGGGGCCCTCATGGGACTTGGCGTGATGGTGCTTCATGGACTTGCCCACGACGTCCACCTTGATGAAGCGCGCCTGTTGGGCGGCGGCGGGGAAGGCGAGGCAGGCGGCGAAGGCGAGGGGGGCGGCGAGGCGGCGCATGGGGGCTCCAGTGAGGGAAGGGTTGCGGGGGGAGGTTGCGACCGGGTCCTTGGGGCTACGGGGGAAATGGGCTTCGGGTTAGGAGGGGGTTATCCTTGGAACAGAGGTGGTCCTTCCCGCATCCCATAGCCGGGCTCACGCCCTCCGGAGTTTCCATGAAGAAAGCCCTCGCTGCCCTCCTGCTCGCCGCCCCTCTCATGGCCCAGATGTCGGCCCGCTGGGAGGAGAGCCTGGCCGGCGCCCAGGCCCGCGCCCGCGCCGAGCACAAGCCGATCCTCATGGATCTCTGGGCGGAGTGGTGCGGCCCCTGCCGGGCCCTGCAGTCCAAGACCTTCCCCCATCCCACCTCCATGGCGGCGCTGGGCAAGGTGGTGCCCTTCTCCTCCCTGGTGGAGAAGAGGGACCGCACCCCCCTCCCCGAAGGCTCGCGGCTGGCCCAGAAGTACGGCCTGGACGCCTTCCCCACCCTCATCCTCATCGACGCCGAGGGCAAGGAGATCCGGCGCTCCGTGGGCTTCCTGGATCCTGTGCAGCTGGCCCACTTCATCGACGGGAAGTGAGCTGTAGGTCCTAGAGATCCTTGACCCCTCCGGGGGGCCTGGATTTCTGGGGCAGGCGCTGCTGGATCCCCTCCAATTCGTCCTGCCTCGCCCCCTGGCTGGGGCGGGGCGGGGGGGGCGGATTCTTCTTGGGATTGGGCGGCGGGGGCGGAGGAGGGTCCGCCAGCAGGGTCTGAAGGTTGTGCACGGCCTCCCGGCGCCCCGGGTCCTCCAGGAGCAGCCGTTCCAGCAGGGGGCGGGCCGCCTCCGGGTCGTGTGCCCTCCATGCGGCCTCCGGC
>CAYSXG010000280.1:0-4888 GCA_964434895.1 uncultured Solibacteraceae bacterium
CGCCCGGCCTGCGCACGGCGGCAGCAGAGGCACTGGAATGGGGGCTGGCGGTGGGTGCGGGGGCCCGGCCCAACGGGCTGCGGGTCTGGGCCGCGGCGGTGGGGCAGGCGCTGGAGTTGGCGCCCGACCGGGTGCCCGGCTGGCCGGCGGTCCCCGCCGAAGGCTTCCACGGCAAGGCGCCCGTGCCAGGGGGCGAACCAACCGCCGCCAGGCCCATCGCAGGGGCCAAGGCCGAGTGAGCCTGTCAAACTGGGGGGATGCGCGATTTCCTGCCCCCCCACGACGGCCCCGAACTGGAGCGCTTCGAGCACCCCCTGGCGACCCGCTACGCCTCCAAGGCCATGGTGCGCTTGTTGTCGCCCCTTTACCGCCAGCGGGTCTGGCGGCGCCTCTGGATCGCCCTGGCCGAAAGCGAAATGGAGCTGGGCCTCCCGGTGAGCCCTGCGCAGATCACGGAGATGCGCAGCAGCCAGGACGACGTGGACCTGGACGCCATCGCGAAGCACGAAGCGGCCCTGCGCCACGATGTCATGGCGGCCATCCACGCCTGGGGGGACCAGGCCCCCAGCGCGCGCCCCATCATCCACCTGGGCGCCACCTCCTGCTTCGTCACCGACAACGGCGACCTGCTCATCTGCCAGGAGGCTCTGCGGCTGCTGCGCCGGCGCCTGCAGGACGTCATCGCGGCGCTGGCCCAGTTCGCCGAGGCCCAGAAGGAGCTGCCGACCCTGGGCTTCACCCACTTCCAGCCCGCCCAGCCCACCACCGTGGGCAAGCGGGCGAGCCTGTGGATCCAGGATCTGTTGCTGGACCTGGAGGACCTCGACCACATCATCCGCACTACACCAGTGCGCGGCGTGAAGGGCACCACCGGCACCCAGGCCAGCTTCCTGGAGCTCTTCGGAGGGGACGGGGCCAAGGTGGAGGCGCTGGAACAGCGCTTCTGCGCCAAGGTGGGCTTCCCCGCCATCCCCGTCAGCGGCCAGACCGCCACCCGCAAGCTGGAGGACCGTATCGGCCAGGTCATGTGCGGCATCGCGGCCTCGGCCTCCAAGTTCGCCTGCGACCTGCGCCTGCTGCAGCACCTGAAAGAAGTGGAAGAGCCCTTCGAGAAGCAGCAGATCGGCTCCTCCGCCATGCCCTACAAGCGCAACCCCATGCGTTCGGAGCGCATCAACAGCCTCGCCCGTTTCGTGCTGGGCCTCATGCCCTCCAGCTACCAGACCAGCGCCTCCCAGTGGATGGAGCGCACGCTGGACGACAGCGCGCACAGGCGCCTCACCATCTCCCAGGGCCTGCTGGCGGTGGACGCCATCCTCGTGCTCCTTCGCAACGTCGCGTCAGGCCTGGTGGTGAACGAGAAGATGATCGAGTCCCACCTCATGGCGGAGCTGCCCTTCATGGCCGCCGAAGTGCTGCTCATGGAGGCCGTGAAGCGCGGCGGGGACCGCCAGGACCTCCACGAGAAGTTCCGCGTCTCGGCGCTGGAGGCCGGCCGCCGCATCAAGCAGGAGGGCCGTCCCAACGAACTGCTGCAGCTCCTCGCCGCCGATCCCTCCTGGGCCATGGACCAAGCCGAGCTGGCCCAGGTGCTGGACGCCCGCCGTTTCACGGGCCGCGCCGCCGAGCAGGTGAGCGCCTTCCTCGCGGGGCCCGTCCGCGAGGCCCTGAAGGACCATGCTCCCGCCGAGGAATCCGCCGTCAGGGTGTGAGTTCCGGTCTGCGTCATCCGCGAATCCTGCGGTTCAACACGAGGTCTCCATGCTGAAGCTCGCCGTCATCGGCGCCCAATCCCTGCTGGGCCGCGAACTGGCCACGGCGCTCGAGACCCGCGCCTCCGTGGCGCCGCTCACCACCGGCCCCCTCACCCGCGAGGAGGAGGAGGGCGACCTCGTCCTCTTCGCCCCCACGCCCGAGCTCGTCGAGGGTCTCGACGCCGTGATCCTGGCGGACACGCCGCCTGAGGGCCTGCTGGACGCCTTCCCGGGCCGTGTGCTGGACCTGCGGCCCGGTGTGGAGAAGCCCCTGGGCGAAGCCATGCCGGTGCTGGGCGGATGGCCCGCGGGCGTGCGCCTCCTTCACGGCCGCCCGGCCCTTGAGCAGGTGCTGGCCCTGCTGCCCAAGCTGCTGAGCGGCATCTCCGAGGTGGGCGGCACGCACCTGCGCGCGGTGGCCCACCTGGGCGACGCGGGCCTCGAGGGCCTGCACGCCCAGACCCTGTCGGTGCTCAATGGCGAGGATCCGGACACGGGCGTCCTGGGCTACCGCGCCGCCTTCGAGGCCGTGCCCCAGGCGCCCCGGGGCAATCTGGTGGAGGTCCGCGTGCCGGTCTTCCACGGCGACCTGCTGCTGCTGAACCTGCGGGCCTCCGAAGGCCAGAAGCTCACCAGGTTCGAGGCCCCCGAGGGCGTGGCCTGGGTGGAGCACGCGCCCTCCAGCCGGGACGTGGCCGTGACGTCGGAGCTGCTGGCCCACTTCAGTCCCTCCGCCGATGGCCGCAGCGGCGTGCTCGTCCTCGGCTTCGACCCCATCCTCTGGGGTGTGCTCAGGCCCGCCATGCGGGTGCTGGGGCTGATGGAAGCCTGATGGCCAGGAAGTTCGAAGCGCAGCAGGGCCGCGGGGATTTCTTCAAGTCCCTGGGGACGCTGTTCGCGGGCTTCGTGGCGGAGCAGGTGGAGGAGGCGGTCACCAAGGTGAGCCCGCGGATGCTCCGCCCCCCGGGGGCGTTGGACGAATTCTCCTTCCTCACCGCCTGCACCCGTTGCGACAAGTGCCTGGAGGCCTGCCCGCAGGACGCCATCGTCAAGGCCGGACCCTCGGCGGGGCTGGGGCTGAACACGCCCTTCATCGAGCCCCGGAACATGCCCTGCTTCCTCTGCACGGACCTGCCCTGCGTCACGGCCTGCCCCGATGGCCCCCTGGTGTGGCCCCCCCGCAAGGATGCCCAGGGCGAGGCGCGCAGCGGCCCCTCGGCCGTTCACATAGGCACGGCGCGGGTGAAGGAAAGCCTCTGCCTCACCTTCGCCGCGGAGGACCGGGAGGCTTTGGCCTGCCAGACCTGCGTGGACCGCTGCCCCTATCCCGGCGTGGCCCTCCGCATCGGGGAGGCCGCCGAGGGCGAGGCCGCGGGCCACCCCATCGTGGACCCGGAGACCTGCACCGGCTGCGGCCTCTGCGTCTTCGGGTGCCCCACGGAACAACCGGCCATCGTAGTGGATCCCCGCCGCTGAAGCTCGCCTTCTTTCGCTGGTAATCCTCCGCTCCGGCTATCCTGGATGCCAAGATCCCAGGAGACCCATGTCAGCGCTGCAGGACCTGCGACGGCATCGGCGCATCGCGCCGCCGAGGCCCCTGCATGCCCGCTTCGAGTTGAAGGGCGCGCTGGTCTCCGCCGTGGAAGTCGTCTCCGTAGGCGCGGGCGGCTTCGGCGCCTGGGTGGAGGACCGCTACGCAGCGCTCTTCGAGCCCGGCGGCAAGCTGAAGGGCCTGGTCTTCGACGATCCCCTGCTGCCGGAGCCGCCGGACTTCGCGCGGGTGGTCTTCTCCACCCTGAAGGGCCAGAGCGCCCGCGCGGGCTTCATCATGATCGGCGTGGAGTTCATCGAGATGCCCGAGCTCTTCTACCGCCACATGGAGCAGCTGGTCCAGGCCCAGCCTGAGGTCTAAACGCCGCCAGCGCCCCGCGAGTAATCGTCGGGGAGGGTTCCGATGGTGCGAAATGGCGTGTGGCTCATGCTGGCCCTGGCCCTTCCGGTCCTGGCGCAGGCCCCAGCGGTGGTGCGCCTGGACGGCAAGGCCCTGAGTGCCGCGGAGGTGGACGCGACCGTGGCCAAGCTCATGGCCGAAGGCCACGTCCAAGGCCTGGGCCTCGCCCTCTTCGCAAAAGGCCACGTCAGCCACCTCAAGGCCTATGGCCTGCGGGACGTGGGAAAGAGCCTGTCTCTCACCCCGGACTCCGTGCTGACCGCCGCCTCGCTGACGAAGCCGGCCTTCGCCTACCTGGTGATGAGGTTGGTGGATGAAGGGAGGCTGGACCTGGACCGGCCCATCCACCTGGACCTGCCGGCAGAGGCGGCGGTCCAGGCGGGCTACGGGGACCTGGTGAAAGACGTCCGCTGGACGCGCATCACGCCCCGCATGCTGCTGGACCACAGTAGCGGCCTGCCCAACTGGCGCTGGCTGACGGAGGACCGGAAGCTCGCCCTCTTCTTCAAGCCCGGCTCCCGCTTTGCCTATTCTGGCGAGGGCATCGAGCTGCTGCAGCGAGTCGTGGAGCGGCGCATGGGTGAAGGGCTCGAGTCCCTCATGGCCACGCACGTGTTCAAGCCGCTTGGCATGGGGCGCAGCAGCATGGTGTGGCAGCCCCGCTTCGAGACGGACTTCGCCAATGGGTATGACGAGGCGGGCCGCTCCCTGGGGCCCCAGCGACGGGAGAAGGCCGGCGCGGCCGGCGGCCTGCAGACCACCCTCGCCGACTACGCGCGCTTCCTGGAAGCCGTGATGGCAGGCCGGGGACTGAGTCCCAAGTCCCGGGCGGAGATGCTGGCCTCTCAGATCCGCATCCGCTCCGCCCACGAATTCCCGACCCTCGCGCCGGAGACCACCCGAGCCAACGACGCCATCCGCCTCAGCTACGGCCTGGGCTGGGGGCTCTACTGGACGCCCTGGGGCAAGGCCTTCTTCAAGGAGGGCCACGACGATGGGCTGCGCCACTACGCCGTCTGCTTCGACGCCACCGGCACGGGCCTCCTGGTCATGACCAACAGCTCCAACGGGGAGGGCCTCTACAAGGCGCTGCTGGAGGGCCTTCTCGGCAATCCCTGCACGCCCCTCGAATGGGAGCGCTTCACGCCCTACGATGCCGCGCCCTAGGCGATGCTGATGCCTT
>CAYSXG010000281.1:0-4882 GCA_964434895.1 uncultured Solibacteraceae bacterium
CTTCTCCTTCACGGCGTAGCGGAAGGCGGCGAGGCTCACCCCTTCCGGGAGCATCGCCTCACTGGCGGCCGGTGCTGCCGTAGCCGCCCCGGCCCCGGATCGTGTCGCCGAGCTCCTCGGGGCCCGCCACGGGTTCCCAGGCCCAGGCGGTGACCGGTGCCACCACCAGCTGGGCGATGCGGTCCCCCCGTTGGACCCGGAAGGGGGCTTCCCCGTGGTTGATGAGGACCACCGCCACTTCGCCCCGATAATCGGCGTCGATGGTGCCCGGCGCGTTGAGGACGGTCACGCCGTGGCGCAGGGCCAGGCCGGAGCGGGGGCGCACCTGGCCCTCGAAGCCCACGGGGATGGCCATGGCCAGGCCCGTGGGGACCAGGAGCCGCTGGCCCGGTTCCAGGGTGCAGGCCTCGCCTTCGGCCAGGGCCGCCCGCAGATCCATGGCGGCCGCGTGGGCGCTGGCGTAGGCCGGGAGCTCCAGCCCCTCGCCGTGGGGCAGCACATGGACCGGAATCCTCATTCGAACACCACCGTGCGGTTGTTGTAGGTCAGGACGCGGTGCTGCAGGTGGAGGCGCACGGCCCGGGAAAGGGCCACCCGCTCCAGGTCCTTGCCCTTGCGGACCAGGTCCTCCACGGTGTCGCGATGGCTCACGCGTACCACGTCCTGCTCGATGATGGGGCCCGCGTCCAGCTCCGGCGTCACGTAGTGGGCGGTGGCGCCGATGACCTTCACACCCCGGGCGTGGGCCTGGTGGTAGGGCATGGCCCCGGCGAAGGCCGGCAGGAAGCTGTGGTGGATGTTGATCACCTTGGGATAGGCCTGGAGGAAGCCGTCGCTGAGCACCTGCATGTACTTGGCCAGCACCACCAGGTCCACCCGGTGCTCAGCCAGCAGGCCCAGGGCCTCCACCTCGCGCCGGGCCTTGGTCTCCGGCGTGACGGGCAGGTGCGCGAAGGGGATGCCAAAGCTCTCGGCGATGGGGGCGAGGTGGTCGTGGTTGCTCACCATGAGGGGGATGTCCGCGTCCAGCTCGCCGGCCTTGTGGCGCCAGAGCAGGTCCAGCACGCAGTGGTCCTGCTTGCTGCACCAGAGGCTGAGACGGGGCCTCCGGGCCGTGGTGTGCAGCTCCCAGCGTCCGCCGAAGCCCTCCATGATGGCGCCGACGGCCCGGCGCGTGGCCTCGCCGTCCAGGCTAAAGCCCTCCTGCATCCATTCGATGCGGCCCAGGAAGCGCCCGGCCGCGAAGTCCGTGTGGTGGTCCGAATCCACGATGTTGCCGCCGTGCTCGAAGACGAGGTTGGAGAGCTTGGCGATGATGCCGGGCTGGTCCGGGCAGTTGACGAGGAGGATGTGGGTGGGGTTCATGGATTCAAGGTGCCGGTGGGGTTGAGGAAAAGCGCGACGGAGAGGCGCGGGGGGATGATTAGAGGGCGTTGACCGCCCTCCGGAAGCCGTTGATGAGTCGGATCTCGCCGAAGTCGCGCCTCTGCGTCACGCCTTTCGTTCCTTCACCAGCTGCCCGCAGGCCGCCTGGACGTCCCGGCCCCGGCTGCGGCGCACGGTGACGAAGCATCCGAGGGCCTTGAGGCGGTCCGAAAAGGCTTGGATCCGCTCCTCCGCGGGCTCGTGGAAGTCCGAAGCCCCGTGCTCGTTCATGGGGATGAGGTTGAGGTTGTGCTTGGAGCGCAGGTCCCCCAGCCAGGCGGCCAGGCGATCCGCGTCCTCCTCGGTGTCGTTCACCCCCGCCAGCAGCACGTATTCGAAGGTGAACTTCTCGTTGGGCCGCAGGCCCCAGTCGTCCAGGGCCCGGCGCAGCCGCGCGAGGTCCCACACGCGGTTCACCGGCATGGTGGCCGAGCGCGCCTCGTCCGTGGTGGCGTTGAGGCTGAGGGCCAGGAGGGGCCGTGGCTCCAGTTTGGAGAGCTTCTCGATGCCGCTCACCAGGCCCGAGGTGGAGACTGTGATGCGGCGGCGGGAGAGGTCCATGCCCGCCGGGTGGTTCAGCACCCGGATGGCGCGGTGGAGGTTGTCCAGGTTGTGCAGGGGCTCCCCCATGCCCATGAAGACCAGGGTCACATGGCCCCCTTCCGACGGGCCGAGGTCGCGCATGAGCGTGAGCACTTGGCCGACGATCTCCCCGGCCGAAAGGTTGCGCACGATGCCCATGGTGCCCGTGGCGCAGAAGGTGCAGCCCATGGCGCAGCCCACCTGGCTGGAGATGCAGTAGGTGACGCGGGGGTTCCGCACCCGCCGGGGCATGTGCACGGCCTCGATGCGCCGCTCGTCCGAAAGGCGGAGGGCCAGCTTGGTGGAGCCGTCGGAGGAGGGGCTCTGGTCGTCGATCTCCGGCAGGCTCAGGTCCGTGTTCGCCTCGAACCAGGCCTTCGCCTCCTTGCTGAGCCAGGGCCGGCCCTCCCGCCAGGTCTTCAAGCGCTGGAGGCGGGCGAAGAGGTGTTCGGGCCGCCCGGGGGCCCCCAGGGCGGCGAGGTCCTCGGGCAGCAGGGCCCAAGCCGAGGGCCGGCCGCCCTTTTCTGGGGCGGCGAGGTCCCAGGGCATGGGGGCCGGTCCAACCATCCCCTCAGTTTACAGGGCCTCGGAAGGGGGGCCGAGGGCCCTTTTGTCAGGCCACCAGGTCCTTCCTTCGGATCTCGCTGCCCCGCCTCGTGCCCAGGGCGGCCACGCCCAGGAGGGCGGGGTCCAGGAGCTGGCGGGCCAGGCGGTTGAGCTGGTCCAGGTCCACGGCGGCGATCTCCTCGAGATGCTGGTCCAGGCTCCGGATCTCGCCGTGGTGGATGGCCTGGTGGGCAAGGCTGAACATGCGGCTGCTGGCGCTCTCCTGGCCGAAGACCAGTTGGGTGCGGGCCTGGAGCTTGGCTCGTTCCAGTTCCTCCGGCTTGACCCCCTGCTCACGTACCTTCACGCATTCGGCCACCGCGCGCCTCACCAGCTCCCGCGCGTGCTTGGGGGCGCAGCTGGCGCTGATCTGCAGGGATCCGGTGCCCGTGTAGTGGGTGAGGTAGCTGCCCACCTGGTAGCAGAGGCCGTGGCGCTCCCGCAGTTCCATGAAGAGGCGCGAGGCCATGCCCCCCCCCAGGACGTGGCCCAGCAGATTGGTCGCCACCCGGTCCGGCGAGCGGTGCTCCGGGGCGGGAAAGCCCATCACCAGGCTCGTCTGCTGCAGCTCCTTGCGGGGGACGTTCAGGAGGAAGGGGCGGACCGGCCCGGCCCCGGGGAAGGGGGTGGACCCGCCCCGGGGGAGCCTTTCGAGGAGGGGCTGGAGCAGTTCCAGCAGGGCCTCGGGCCGGACGTCCCCGGCCGCCGAGATCACCAGGTTGGGGGCGCGGTAGGTGTGATCGAAGAAGGCCCGGGCCTCCTGGGGGCCGTAGCCGCCCACCTGCTCCCGGGTGCCGAGGATGGGGTGGGCCAGGGGGCCCCCCTTCCAGTAGTGCCCGTAGAAGAGCTCGCTGACCCAGTCATCGGGGACGTCTTCGCTCTGGGCGATCTCCTCCAGGATCACCCCCCGCTCCCGGGCCAGTTCCTCCGCGTCGAAGGTCGGCGCGCTGACCAGGTCCCCCAGGAGGTGGACCAGGTCCGGCAGCTGTTCGGCGAGCACCTTGCCGTAGAAACAGGCCACTTCCTTGCCCGTGAAGGCGTCCACGTGGCCGCCCAGCCGGTCCGTGGCGGTGGCCAGCGCTTCGGGGTTCGGATAGTGCTCGGTGCCCTTGAAGACCGTGTGCTCGATGAAATGGGCCAGCCCCTCCTCCTCCGCCCTTTCGTGGGTGCTGCCCCGCTTCACCCAGAAGCCCACGGAGCAGCTCCGGACCTGGGCCAGGGGCTCGACGAGGATCTCGGTGCCGTGGGGGGTGAGGTGGCGGAAGGGGGCGGACATAGGCCCCAGTCTACAAGCAGCGGGCCGGGCCTACCGGGCCATCAGCTGGCCGAGGCTGAGGGAGATCGGCGCCAGGCTGCCGTCCTCCATCAGCACGCGGCACTTGGCCGCGTCGGCCGTGAGATCGATGGGGGTGTTGGCCTTGAGGCCCGCCCCCTTGAAATCCAAGGCCACCCGCAGGAGGGCGCCGCCGAGGGGCTTCGGCTGGCCGTAGCCCTTCTCCGCCACCGTGGCGGCCAGGCGGTCCCCCTTGAGGGTGGCCTTGAGGATCTTGGCCCCGCCGCCGAGGTCGAAGGTGCCTCCGTTGGCCAGGTAGGTTCCCGGCGCGTCGCCGGCGCCCACGTTGGCCCAGGCCGCCTTGGCGGCATCGGCGCTCAGCATCAAGGTGAGGCCGCTGCCCTTGGCCGAAGTGGGTCCCCACACCTCCAGCACCAGATGGGTGGGCGTGCTCAGGGAAGCGTTCCGTCGGAGCTGGTAGGTGCCGGAGGTCGGGTCCACGTAGGCCAGGCTGGTGGCGAAGACCGGGGCGGGCGGCTGGGGCGTGGGGCCGCCCCCACCGCAGGCCGCGAGGAGGACGAGGGAGGAGGCGAGGAGGAGGCGAAGTCGGGGCATGGAGGCTCTCAGTTCATCTGGTTCAGGAGGGCGTTGAGATCGGTCTCGTCCACGGTGCCGGCGCCTTTGAAATTGGCGGGGCTGGAGGGCCCCTTGCCCCACTCCCGGGCCAGCGCCAGAAGGTCGCCGGGATCGATGAGGCCGTCGGGCTGGAGGTCCATGCCCTTCACGGTCAGCAGGGCGCTGGCCTTCTTGGAACCGTCGAGTTTGTGGGAGGCAGTGAGGGTGTAGGTCGCATCGGTCAACGGGGCCGAGGCGGGCACGGTCACGGTGGAGGCGAGGCCCTGGTCCACGTGGGTGGCCGGGCCGCTTAGGTCCCAGTTCACGCCCAAGCCCAAATCCCCCGAGGCGGTCAGGGTCAGGCTGGTCCCCGGCAGGAGG
>CAYSXG010000282.1:0-4875 GCA_964434895.1 uncultured Solibacteraceae bacterium
CGCCCCGACCCTGGAGGTGCTGTGATGGAACAGAACCTCGCCCAGCCCTCCCCCCTCGGCCTCGAAGGCGAGTCCCACGACGCTTCGCAGGCCGGCCCCCAGCCCTTCGGCGATCTGCTCATCGGCCTCTTTTCCGAGCCCTCGAGCGTCTTCCGGAGCCTTCGCCGATGGCCCTCCTGGCTCCTGCCGGTGGTCGCCCTCACGGCGGCCACGGCCCTCGCCGCCGCCGTGTGGCTGTACAGGATGGACCCCGCCGCGAGGATCCAGCACAGCTTCGATGCCATGTCCTCGATGATCGGGACCGCCCTTCCCGACGCAGAGCTCCAGGCGGCCCTCAACGCCGCCAAGAAGCCCATCCTCCAGACCCTGGCCTGGGTGGCGATCGGCCCCTGGATCAGCGGCCTTCTCGTCGGGCTGGTGATCTGGGGTTTCGCGCGCATGGGTTCCGTGATGGACAAGGAGCCCGCCTCCTTCAAGCACGCCTTCTCCGTGGCCGCGGTCCACAACCTGGCCACCCTCCCCTCCTGCCTCGCCATGGCGCTCACCATGCTCGCCAAGCCCGTGGGCGGCCTGAGCGAGGTGGCGATGAACCCCTTCTCCCTCGGGTACTTCGTGCACCCGCAGAGCATCTGGACGAAGGGGCTGTTCACCGCCGTGCTGGATCCCTTCTACCTCTTCTCGTTCTTCCTGCTGGCCCTCGGCATGCGCCACACGCTCCGGGCGAAGCCCTGGGCCACGGTCGCGGCGGTCGGGTTGATCTTGATCGTCGCGGTTCCGGTCCGCCTCCTCTATGGAGCCCTTTGATGGCCAGCAAGCGTAAAGTCCTGATGATCGGCGCCGTCCTGCTGGCCATCGCCATGGTCCCCGCCATCATCTACGGAGGCGAGAACGAGGACCCCGAAGCCTACGCCTGGGACCGGGTCAGCCGCGGGGACATCCGGGAGACCATCAGCGTCAGCGGGGAGATCCGGGCCAAGAGCAAGGTCAACATCGGCACCATGGTGTCGGGCGAGATCAAGACCATCCACGTCAGGGATGGCCAGGACGTGAAGGCCGGCGACCTGCTGGTGACCATCGACCAGGAGCAGATCCAGCAGGACCTCACCCGCTCCGAGGCGGCCCTGGACGCCTTCCGCAAGGACTCCGAGCGCGCCCAGACCGTCATGGAAAGCGAGCAGACCTCCTTCCATCGCATGGAGTCCCTCCACAAGCAGGGCCTGGTCTCCGACGAGGAGCACCGCCGCGCGAAGGTGGCCTTCGACAGCGCCCGGCTGAGCTACCAGAGCTCCAAGGCCAACGTGGCCCAGAACCAGGCCGCCGTGGCCAGCCAGAAGACCTCCCTGGGCAAGGCGGTGCTGCGGGCCCCCATGGCCGGCCGCGTCACCGGCCTGAAGGCCGAGAAGGGCGAGACCGCCATCGCCGGCATGACGAACCTGCCCGGGGCCGTGCTCATGGTCATCTCGGACATGTCGGAAATCCTCACCGAAATCAAGGTGAACGAAAGCGAGGTGGTCCGGATCAAGCCGGGCCAGACCGCCCAGGTGAGCCTGGAGTCCCTGCCGGGCCGCGCCTTCCAGGGCAAGGTGGTGGAGGTGGCCGCGGCCGCCGACCGCCAGGGCCAAGAGACCACCTTCTACGTCGTCAAGATCCTCCTGGATCCCAAGGGGACCGGTTTTTCGGACCTGCGCCCGGGCATGAACGCGCGCGCCGTGATCCTCACCGCGGAACGGAAGAACGCCCTCCGCGTGCCGCTGCAGGCGGTGCTGGAGCGGGAGGGGAGCGCGGAAGAGGCGCAAAAGAAGGGCATGCTGGCCCCCGAGAACCGCATGGTGGTCCTGCAGCCCCAGCGGGACAGCGCCCGCGAGACCGTCATCACCACGGGCATCGCCAACACCCAGTACTACGAAGTCCTCGGCGGCCTGAAGGAGGGGGACACCATCATCACGGGGCCCATCCGGAAGCTCAAGGACCTGAAGGAGAAGACGCCCCTCACCCTGCGCAAGAAATCGGACTCGGAATCGGGGAAGTCCGATCCCAAGCCGAAGGCCTAGGACCCCGACGATGATCAACGTGTCCGAACCCGCCAAGACGGCGCTGAAATCCCTCGTCGTCAACAAAATGCGCTCCGCCCTCACGGTTCTGGGCATCATCATCGGCGTCGCGGCGGTCATCGTGGTCGTCTGCCTCGTGCGCGGCCTCGAAAAGAACATCCTCAAGGACTACGAGCGGGCCGGAAGCCAGATGCTGGACGTCCAGCCCGCCAACCCCCAGGAGATGGCCCCCGAAAAGGCGGCGAAGGTCCGCTCCTGGGACCTCACCCTCCACGACATCCGCTCCCTCCACGAGCTGGTGCCCAGGATCCGTCAGATCTCGCCCTACTTCTTCACCTTCGGCACCCAGGTCAAGTGCGGGACGCGCTCCTCCTCCTCCCTGCAGATCATCACCGACGACGGCTACCTGGAGGCCAACAACATCGGCCTGTCCGCGGGCCGGAACTTCGTGCCCTCGGATATCCGCATCCGCACCAAGGTGGCCATCATCGGGCCCAAGACCATGGAGAAGCTGGGCCTCCAGAACCGCCCCCTGGGCGCCAACATCACCGTGGGCAAGCTGAACCTCGAAGTGGTGGGGGTGCTCGAGTCCCGCGGCAGCATCGGCGGATACGACCGCGACGACCTGGTGATCATCCCCCTCACCACCGGGGAGGACCTGCTCACGGAAAGTCAGAAGAGCCGCGTGAGCTTCCAGATCCGCCTGCAAAGCGACCTCAAGGCCGAGGAGGGCGCCGAGATGGTGCGCGAAGGGCTGCGGCGCGTCCGAGGACTCCGCCCCGGGGAGCCGGACACCTTCACCGTGTCCTCGTCCCAGGAGATGGCGAAGATGGTGGGCACCGCCACCAAGGCCATCGCCAGCGTGGCCGGGGGCATGGTGTCCATCGCCCTGCTGGTCGGGGGCATCGGCATCATGAACGTCATGCTGATGAGCGTCACGGAGCGCACCCGGGAAATCGGCGTGCGCAAGGCCGTGGGCGCCAAGCGCAAGGACGTGCTGCTCCAGTTCCTGGTGGAGGCCTCCTTGCTGTCGGTGCTCGGCGGGGCCATCGGAATCGTGGTCGGCACCTTCTCGGGCCTGGCCATCAGCCACGCCCTGGTGGGGGAGTACGGCGCCCCCCCGACCTGGGCCATCCTCTGCGCCTTCGCGGTCCCCGCCCTCATCGGCCTGGTCTTCGGCCTCTGGCCCGCCGCCAAGGCCGCCAAACTGGATCCCATCGAGGCCCTGCGCTATGAGTGAGGCCCGGCGGATCCCCGTCCCGGAAGGAAACCATGACGACGAGGCTCGCCGCGTCCCTGGCCCTGCTGCTCACCGCCTCCCTGGGGGCCAGCAGCATGGATGACCTGAAGGCCTCCCTCGCCAAGCTCCAGGGCCAGGGCGCCCTTCGGGGCACCTACCAGGTGAACGCCTGGTCCCGGGGGGGCAAGGGTAAGGACCTCCAAGAAACCAAGGGGACCGCCTCCGCCTGGGTGGAGGAGGATGCCTCGGGCCTTCGGATCCAGTGGGACCGCTCCCTTCTCCAGCGGGCCGAAGCGGAGGCCGGGTCCTCCAAGGGGCCCAAGAAGGCGGGATCCCCCATCCTCGGCATCGAGTCCGCGTCCGTCCTCAAGATCTACGGGGCCATGAACTACGCGCCCAAGCTGGCCCGCCTCCTGGCCTCGGGCCAGCTGAAGCGGGAGCGAAGCGACGTCTTTCAAAGCCAGCCCGCGCGCCTCCTGGAGGTTCAGCTTCCTCCCCCGGATGCCGACGACGAGGACAAGCCGAAGGAGAGCACCTACACCGCCAAGATCTGGCTGGATCCCGAGGGCCTTCCCCTGGGGGCCACCCTCGTCCACACCCTGAAGGCCAGCCTCCTGTTCATATCCGCGGTGCAGTCCATGACCGAGGAGCTGGCCTTCTCCCGCGTGGCCGACCGCCTGGTCGTCGTGCGCCGGGAGGAGTCCCAGAGCGGCAAGGGGATGGGTTTCGAGCTCCAGACCCGGACGATCTCCACCTTCACGATCAAGTAGGGCGAGGATCTCCGGCCCCCTCGCCCCCGTCCTCCAGGGGCAGGTGCGGCGCGTGGATCCGCAGGCGGTCCGCGGCCTCGTCCAGCTCCAGGAAGTAGCCCCCGTTCAGGGCCCAGCGGTTCAGGATGTCCCGGGGGGTACCCACGAGGCGCCGGTCCACTTCGCAGAGATCCGCGTGGAAGGCCTCGGCGGCCGATAGCCACGCGGACCAGCGGGCCTCGGCCCGGCCCCGGAGGACCAGGTCCAACTCCGCTTCCAGCAGCAGGGCCTCCAGGGGAGATTCCACCCCCGAGGCGGGGGGACGGGTCAGGAGCCCGGCCAGGAACCGGAGGCCGCCGTCGGGGGGGAGTCGGTGGGGCACGTTCGGAAGCATAACCGTCGAAGGGGCCCCGGGGAATGCGCTAGCCCGCCAGGGCCAGGACCCGCTCCTCCACCCAGTAGAAGGCCTCCACCACGTCCGGAGCGAACTGGCTGCCCCGGCCCTCCCGGAGCTGACGGAAGGCCTCCTCCGCCCCGATGGCCCTGCGGTAGGGGCGGTCGTGGGTCATGGCGTCGTACGCGTCGGTGACGCTGGTGATCCGGGCGGCCCCGGGGATCTTCTCGCGCAGCTCATTGGCGAATCGGCGAAGTTCCTTGGGGCTAAGAACGCCCGAAAGCTCGCAGCTTTCGCTCGCGTGCGAACGGGGGGCCAGACTGGCCGCCGCCGCGAGAGTAAGAAGGCCCACCATGACGTATTTCAGCCATCCTTCAAGCATGCCCTCTTATATAGGAGTTGACGCAATGCGTCAACTAAACAAAACTATACAAGGATTTC
>CAYSXG010000283.1:0-4836 GCA_964434895.1 uncultured Solibacteraceae bacterium
TCAACTCGCTGGTCGAGGAAGGCATGCTGGAGCGCCGTCAGTACTGCGACCGCCCCCCCGGCCCCGAATACCTCCTGACCGAGCCCGGGATCCAAGCCCGGGTCCGGGAGTTCGGGACGCAGATCGGCCAGGAAGATCAAGGCAAGGACCTGGTCGTGGTGGGGCTCCTGAACGGGGTCTACCCCTTCTTCGCGGACCTCACCCGGGCCATCGACCTGCCCATCGGGGTCAGCTTCATGCAGGTGGCCAGCTACCACGGCGGCACGGAGAGCACCGGGGAGGTCAAGATCATCAAGGACCTGGACCGCTCCATCCAGGGCCGCCACGCCCTCGTGGTGGAGGACATCGTGGACACCGGCCTCACCCTCCACAAGGTCCGCAACCTCCTTCTGGACCGGGAACCCGCCAGCCTGAAGATCATCTCCCTCCTGGACAAGCCCAGCCGCCGGAAGGTGCAGGTGCCCGTGGACTACGTGGGCTTCACCATCGAGGATCACTTCGTGGTGGGTTACGGCCTGGACCTGGACGGCCGCTACCGGAACCTGCCCTTCGTGGGGCTGTACCAGCCGTGAGGGCTCGGGGCTTCGGGCGAAGCCTGCCGGCGGCCGCGCTACTAGTCGCCAGCCTGGCCTGCGGCTACCACCGGCTGGACCGCCAGCCCCGGGCCGCCGCCTGGCTGCGCAAGGGCGAGACCGTCCGGCTGGCCAAGATGCGCAACCTCTCCACGCGGCTGGGGCTGGAGGAGCGCTTCACCAAGGCCCTGGAGAACCGGGTGGTGGCCGCCTCCCCCTGGAAGCTGGTGGGCCCGGCGGATCCTGCCCGGTGGGTGCTCCTGGGCACCATCGAGCGCTACGACGTCCGTCCCCTGGGCCTCTCCCTGGGCAACGACAAGGTCAAGGCCAGCGCCGGCGGGGCCAGCCGCATCGAGATCGTCGTGGTGGCCTCCGTGAACCTCATGGACGGACGTACGGGAGCGCCGGTGATCCAGAGGCGGAGCCTCACCTTTTCCAACCAGTACCGGGTGGACCAGAACTTCGCTTCCTTCGACAATCGGGAGCTGCAGGTGCTCGACAGCCTCGCGGACGACTTCGCCGAGAGCTTCCTGACGCAGCTGCTGGAGGGGCAGGACTGATGGGAGCGCTTAAAGCTTCGGGCCCCGGGGGGAGCGCCCTTCAGGACTGGGCCCGGCAGCCCCTGGCCCTCCTCCACGGGGAGGACGCCGACGGGCGCAGGGAGGCCGTGGAGGCCTGGAAGGCCGTCCACGTGGACCCCGAGTGGGAGGCCTTCTCCCTCTCGGTCTGCTCCGAAAACGCCCCCTGGGCCGAGGTCCTGAACGCCCTCTCCGAAGCGGCGCCCTTCGGGGCCGTGCGGGTGGTCGTCGTGCCCCAGGCGGACCCCCTCCTGGCCAAGCCCAAGGACACCCCCGCCGCCCTCCTTCGCTACCTGGACCACCCCATCCCGGACACGCGCCTCCTGCTGGTGGCCCGGACGGCCCTGTCGGCCGCCTCCGGCAAGGCCCTGGGGGCCAAGCCCTGGAACGCCTGGGCCAAGGCCGGGCGGGTGCTGAAGGTGGGGACCCTCGAAAAGGAGGAGATCCCGGCCTTCATCGAAGCCCAGGCCCGGTCCCTGGGCCTCCGCCTGGAGGGGGGCGTGGCCGCCCTCCTGGCCTCCCGGGTGGGGGGACACCCGGGCATCCTGCGCCGGACCCTGGAGGTGCTGGACCTCATGGCCGAGGGCCGTCCGGTGACGGCGGAGCTGGTGGACGGCGCCACCTTCCGGATGGCGGAGCAGAACGCCTTCGCCTGGTCCCAGGCCTGGCAGAAGGGCCAGGCGGACCGGGCCCTCCTGGCCCTGCGGCAGGCGGTGGAGGACGATCCCGGGGGAGCCCCCCTCCTGCTCCTGGGCCAGGCCCGGCGGGAGGTGGAGCGGCTTTGCCGCCTCCTGGAGGCCCAGGCCGCGGGCCTCGGCGGATCCCAGGAGCTGGCCGCGGCCCTGGGCCTGACGGGCTTCCAGGTCAAATTCCTGGGGGACTACCAGCGGGTGCTGGGACGGGTGAAGGGGGCGGGGGTGCAGAAGCTCCTGGGCCTGGTGAACCAGACGGACCGGGATCTCAAGGGCCTGGCCCTCGGCAGCAGCGCAGGTCCCCTGGCGGCCCTCACCCTGGACCTCTGCCGGGCCTGGAAGGCCTGAGGGGCTATACTTCCAGGCACCCCGGAGTTCCCCATGCGCTTTCCCCTTCGCTCGGCCTTCCTCATGGGCCCCGTCCTCGGGTTGGGGCTTTTGAGCGCCTGCGGCCGCGGCGGGGACACCACCACCGATCGCGCCAGCAGCGGGTCCATTTCCGTGACCCTGGTGGACGGGCCGGCCCCGACCTACAAGGCCATCAACCTCAACGTCCAGTCGGTGCAGGTCCACACCTCCAGCAATCCCGGCGAAAGCGGCTGGATCACCCTGGCCAGCCCCGCCAAGACCGTGGACCTGCTCAAGCTCACGGGCGGGGTGGTGGAGGCCCTGGCGGCGGGCAGGACCCTGGACCCGGGCCAGTACCAGATGCTGCGCCTGGTGCTGGGGGCCACGGGAAACACCCTCACCCTCCCGGACGCTTCCGTGGTGCCCCTCAGCATCCCTTCGGGCCAGCAGACCGGCCTCAAGATGCCCCTGAGCTTCACGGTGGCCGCGGGCTCCACCGCCGATATCTGGATCGATTTCGACGGCGCCCACTCCATTCATCTCACCGGCGCCGGCGGCCCGAATCCCACCTACGTGCTGCACCCGGTGGTGCAGGCCTTCGAAAAGGCCGTGACCGGTGGCGTGAGCGGCACCCTCGTCGCCTCCGGCGGCCCCCTGGCCAACGTCCAGGTCTACGCGGAGCAGGTGGACGCCGGCGGCAATGTCACCCTCCTGCGTACGGCCCTCACCAACGCCAGCGGCGCCTACAGCCTGGGCCTCCTGCCCCTCAACCAGGCCCTCTACGTGGTGAGCCAGCCGGTGGTGGGGGCGACCGCCTACGACCCCCAGTCCAGCGCGGCCATCACCCTGAGTCCCGCGGCCCCCGTGGCCACCTGGAACGGCAACGGTCCCTTCGCCGCCAACGCCTCCGTGGGCGGGGCCAACGGGACCCTCACACCCACGGCCACGGCCAGCCAGAGCGACACCGTGCTGCTGCTGCGCTCCCTGACCACCGGCGCGGCCGGCACGGCCCTGCTGGCGGTGGCCACGGCCAACGGCGCCGTGGGCTCCACCGAGACCTTCGCCTTCACCCAGGTGCCCGCCGGCAGCTACCGGGTGCAGGGCCTGCGGAGCACCCTCAACGGGGACGGCTCCACCACCATGGTGCGCTCGGCCCTCAGTCCCGCCTTCTCCGTGAACAACGGGGCCAGCACGCCCCAGAACCTCGGGTTCTGAATCCATGGCCCGCCTCCTGCCCCTCGGGGTCCTGGCGCTGGGCCTGGCTTGCGGGGGCGGGGGGGGCGGCCCCTGCGACTGCGGGCCCAAGGGGGGCAGCGTGGCCGTGGTGCTGGCGGGCGGGCCCCTGGAGCAGGGACGAAGCCTGACGGTGCAGGTGGCCTCCCTAGACCTGGTGGGGGACGGAGGTCCGGTCCCCCTGGCCCCCGTCGCCGGATCCCTGGAGACCACGGAGCTGGTGGCGGGGAGGACGGTCCCTCTCGCCTCCGGGACCCCTCCTTCCGGCACCTACCGCGCCCTGCGGGTGACCTTTGCCGGCGGCACCCTGAGCCCGGCGGGGGCCGGTCCCAGCCTTACGCTGCCCCCCACGGGGCCCCTGCGGGTGGACCTGGCGGCCCCCCTGGAGCTGGGGGCCGGATCCCGGGCCACGCTGGCCCTGGTGCTGGACCCGGGCCTGTCCCTGCAGCCCCAGGGCGAGGGCTGGCTCCTGCGGCCCGAAGCCCAGGCCCTGCAGGTGGAGGGCTCCGGGCGCTTCGAGGGGCGGGTGGTGGACGAGGCGGGGCATCCCGTGGCGGGCCTCGGGGTGGGGGCCGAGTCCCTGCTGGGCTCCGGGGAGCTGCGCCTCCATCGGCGGGCGGTGACGGATGCGGATGGCCACTACGTCCTCGACCTGCTGCCCGCGCAGATCCCCGTGGTCGCCGTGACCTGGTGCGCGGCCCCCGGGGGCTCCTACGCCCCCCAGGCCACGCCGACCCTCGTCTTCGGGAGCACCCTGGCCTCGCTCACGGCGAACTTCTCGCTGAGTTCCCGCCCGGGCAGCGCCGCCCTTTCCGGGGCCTGCCTGCCCCCTGGCTCTCCGGAGGAATCCGACCTGGTGGCCCTGGTCTACGGTCCCATCCTTTCCGGGACCAACCCCTCGGTCTTCATCGTGGGCATCCAGGTGCCCCAGCGGGCCTCCGGGGAGGTCTACCGCTTCCCCGGGCTGCCCTCGGGGAGCACCTACCAGTCCCGGGGCCGCCGGCGGGTGCGGGACGCCGCGGGGGTGGCCACGGACCGCTGGGCCTTCAGTCCGGACCTGGGCCTGCTTCCGGGCCTGGAAAGCGGCGCCGAGCTGCTCTGGGGACCCGGGAGCGCTTGGGCGCTTGACCGGACCCCGTCCTGTCCGGATGATGGGGTCTTGGGCTTTCCCAAGTTCCCCCGGGCCGATGTGGTGGGATTTCCAGTCGACAGGTCCGGGCACGCTAGGGGTGCGGGCGTTGCGCCAGTGCCGGTCGAGGGCATGGCGGCGGTCGGTTCCGCTGGCCCCGGTCAGCGCGAACACCTGGCTGGCCACGTCGACGGCGACCTCACTGGCGAAAGCCTTGGCCTGGGCAACCGCTATCGAGCCGTGCGCGGCAGCGTCGGGATCGCTGACGTCGAGTCCGATGTCTT
>CAYSXG010000284.1:0-4814 GCA_964434895.1 uncultured Solibacteraceae bacterium
AAGAGCCGGCTGATCTCGTTTTCGCGGCCCATGGTGAGCAGGGCCGCAGAGGCCATGCGCCAGGGCTCGCGAGCGGCCACATCGCCACCCGGCATGGACAGCGGCCACAGATGCCCCAGGCGCTGTGCCTGGTCATCGTGCACCCACAGCAGCTCCCCGCCCCAGACCGTGCCATCGCTGCCCAGACCATGGCCGTCCAGCGCCAGGCCGATCACCGGTGCGTGTGCCCCCGGCTCTTCGGCGTGCTCGGCCAGCACCGCCGCCACGTGAGCATGATGGTGCTGAA
The DNA here is from genome assembly GCA_964434895.1 of uncultured Solibacteraceae bacterium. Taxonomy (GTDB): domain Bacteria; phylum Acidobacteriota; class Holophagae; order Holophagales; family Holophagaceae; genus CAYSXG01. Next base: position 287 of record CAYSXG010000284.1, read on the forward strand.
CCTGGATGAGGGGCAGCGGCTGAATGCCCGATGAGGTCGAGGCCTGCGCATGGCTCATGTGCGCGGCCAGGATGGTGCTGAAGAAGTCGGGGTGCAGGTCGCAGGCCAGGGCATCAGGCTGGGTCCGTAGCCAACCGGGCCAGGCATCGGCCATGCGCGTGAACACCACCCGGGTGTCGACAGCATCCAGGTCGCCGATATGTGGTGACATCAGGGCCCGGTCCCCCTGGGTGATGCACCGCGTGTTCTTGAGCAGGGCACCCATGGCCATCCCCCGGTGTACTGGCGGCCAGGATAGCCCCGGGGAGGCGGGCCCGACTCGAAATCAGGCGCCCTTCCCCCCGGGCGCATCCGCCTTCAAATCAAGACCTCGCCCTCCCGTCCCGATAAGGACGCACCCTTCCGGGAGGCCGCATGGACCCTCAGGCCGCCATCGGCCCGATCCAGGCGCCGGGGCTCGAAGACCCGCCCGCCCCTGCCCGAACTCTGCCCGGGCGGAGGGCCTGAGGTGCGCCCTTCCCGTTCGCCGTGGCCGACCCCCGTGGCCCTCCCCCTCCTGGCCGCCGCCTACCTGGTGACCGGAAGGCTGGGCCTGCTCTTCGCCCTCCCTTCCGGCTACACTACCGCGGTCTGGCCCCCCTCGGGCCTGGCCCTCGCCGGCCTGCTCATGATGGGGCGTCGGGCCTGGCCCGGGGTCTTCCTGGGGGCCTTCCTGGTCAACGAGAGCCTCGCCTGGGACAGTCCGGGCTCCCTGGCCTTGGCCGCCAGCATCGCCACGGGATCCACCCTTCAGGCCCTCCTGGGCGCCACCCTGGTCCGGAGGGCCGGGGCCTACCCCTCCCCCCTGGACGAGCCCGGGGGAGTGGGGCGCTTCCTCCTGCTCGGCGGCCCCCTCGCCTGCGTGGTGGGGGCCACCTGGGGCGTGGGCACCCTCCTGATCTCCGGCCGCATCCCCCCCGGGGCCTTTCTCCAGCAATGGGGGACCTGGTGGGTCGGGGACAGCGTGGGCGTGCTGGCCTTCGCCCCCTTGGCCCTGGTGTGGGGCGGGGACCCGCCGGAGGTCTGGCGGCGGCGGCGGATCTCCCTCACCCTGCCCCTGGCCCTCACCTTCGGGATGGCCACCGCCCTCTTCCTCCAGGCCCGGGCGGGGTCCACCGCCCCATGGCAGGCCTGGATCATCCTGCTCCTGGGCATCCTCTTCACGGCGATGCTGGGGGCCTTCCTCCTCCTCATCACCGGGCGCGCGGCCCAGGTGGAGCTGCAGGTGGAGGCGCGGACCCGGGAGCTGGCCGCCGCCCTCCAGCGGGCCGAGGCGGCCTCGAGGGCCAAAAGCAACTTCCTGGCGGGCATGAGCCACGAGATCCGCACCCCCATGAACGCCATCCAGGGCTATTCCGCCCAGCTCCTGAAGGGCGTGCCCGAACGGGAGCAGCGGGAGGCCCTGCGCAAGATCTCCGGGGCTACGCGCTCCCTCATGGAGCTGCTGGACGACGTGCTGGCCCTGGCCGCCGCCGAAGGGGGCCATCTGGAACTGCAGTCCCTTCCCTTTCGGTTGGGCCCCCTCATCGTCCAGCTGCGGGAGACCTTCGCGCCCCTGGCTGCCGCCAAGGGCCTGGACTTCGGGGTCGACCTGGAGGGGACCCTCCCTCCCCTGCTGGGGGACTCCCGGCGGCTCGCCCAGGTGCTGCGCAACCTCCTGGGCAGCGCCGTGACCTTCACGGAGGCGGGGCGCGTCCGGCTGCGGGTGAGGCGGCTGGGTCGGGAGGAGGGAAGGATCCGCCTGCGCTTTGAGGTGGAGGATACGGGGCCGGGCCTGGAAAGCCGGGAGGGGCTCTTCCAGCCCTTCAGCCCCGGGGACGCCGCGGGGAGCCAGATCACCGGCAGCGCGGGGGCGGGCCTGGCCCTCTGCCGTCGCCTCGTGGAGCAGATGGGCGGCGAGCTGCGCGCCACCAGCGAGGTGGGGCGGGGATGCCGCTGCGCCTTCGAGGCCCTCTTCCCCGAGGCCCCGGAGATCCCCGAAGAGGGACCCGTCCCGTCCTCCTCCGCCCACCTCGCCGGGGCGCGGGTGCTGGTGGTGGAGGACAACGCGCTGAACCGCGAGGTGGCGGCGGAGGTCCTCAAGAACGCGGGTCTCCGGACCGATCTGGCCGCCTCCGGGGCCGAGGCCATCGCCCGCCTGGAGGCTTCCACCTACGACGCGGTACTCATGGATATCCAGATGCCCGGCATGGACGGCTTCGAGGCAACGGCCCGCATCCGCCAGAACCCCGCCCACGGCCGGCTCCCCATCATCGCCCTCACGGCCCACGCCCACCCGGGCTACCGGGAGCAGTGCCTGGCGGCGGGCATGAACGACTACCTCACCAAGCCCATCGAGCCCCGCAACCTCCTGGAGGTGCTCGGGAAGTGGGTCCGCACCGGCTAGTGTCGGCTCCGGGGCATCGAGGCGGATGAGGCCCTTCAGGGCCTCCTCACTTTCCCTTGTAGTCCTTGATCCAGTTCAGGTCGACCTCCTCGGCCTTGCGCTTGGCCTTCTGCTCCATCAGGAACTTGCCGAGATCGGCGAAGGGTTCGCCCTTCCCCTCCTTCTTGGGCATCTTGTCCACGTGGCAGGACTGGCAGTTTTCGACGTTCTTGAAGCCGAGGCTCTGGGCCTTCTTGACGAAGGGCAGCTTCGCCTGGGCGAAGGAGCCCGCGGCGAGGAGCGCAGCCAGGGTGAGCAGGGTGGTGGGACGCACGGGAACTCCTTGTGGGAATGGGCCCCACGGGGGCGGTGGGAAGGAGGGCTGGGGGCCGGCGCCCCCGGGGATTTCGGTGGGAGATGCGGCTGGGGGAAGCTTAGCGTTGCCCAAGGGATCGCGAGGGTCGAAGTCGTAGACCTTCGTCACAAGTGTGTCCTGCCACCGGGGGGAGTCCTTCCCGTGGCAATAAGCCTCGCCCCCGGGACTCCGGCCACCCTTCAACCTTTAGCCTTCAAGGGAATCCTAATTGGCATGACCTGAGCATCAGGTGCACCTTCACCCCCACCAGGAGCCCCATGCGCCCCCGACGCCTCCCCGACGCCCTTCCCTCCCTCCTCGCCGGCTCCGGGCTGCTGCTGGCCCTGAACAGCGCCTGCGTGACCGAGCGGGTCATCGTCCGGGAACCCGCGCGACCGGCTCCGCCCGCCCGCAACACCCCCCCCCCCGCGGACCCACCCCCCCCGGTCCCGATCGCGAGCTCCGACGAGGACCCCCCCTCCTGGGTGGCCCGCATCAGCTACCTGCGCGGCCAGGTCTCCTACCGTCCCGGGGACGTGGAGGAATGGGCTCCCGCCAGCCTCAATTTCCCCCTGCGGGGCGGGGATCACCTGTGGTGCGACCAGGACGGCCGGGCGGAGCTCCACGTAGGCAGCACGGCCCTCCGCCTGGACGCCCAGACGGCCCTGGCCTTCCTGGCCTTCTCGGACCGCCTCGTCCAGCTCCGCCTCACCGGAGGCAGCCTCCAGGTGCGGGTCCGGGCCCTGGACCCCGGCCAGCGCTTCGAGATCGCCACGCCCCACGGCGCCATCACCCTCAAGCGCCCCGGCAACTACCGCATCGACGTGGGCCCCGAAGGGGATCGGACCTCCGTGACCACCCGCAGCGGTCTCGCGGTAGTCACCGCCAGCGGCTCGGACCTGGACGTAGACCCCGACCACTGCCTGCGTCTGCGGGCCGGGGACACGATCACCTACGACCTGGGCCCGGCCCGAAGCGGGGACGGCTTCGACGACTGGTGCGGCCAGCGCGATCGCCGGGAGGAGGGATCCCGCAGCCTCCACTACGTCAGCCGGGAGCTCATCGGCTACGAGGACCTGGACGAGCACGGGGCCTGGACCGAGACCGTGGAGTACGGGGCCGTGTGGAGGCCCCAAGTGCGGGTGGGCTGGGCCCCCTACCGCTTCGGCCACTGGGCCTGGGTTTCCCCCTGGGGCTGGACCTGGGTGGACGACGCGCCTTGGGGCTTCGCCCCCTTCCACTACGGGCGCTGGGTCCTGCTCGGAGGAGGCTGGGCTTGGGTCCCCGGCCGCATCACCCCCCGGCCGGTCTACGCCCCGGCCCTCGTGGCCTTCGTGGGCGGCCCCTCCTTCCATGCCTCCCTCACCGTGGGGGGAGGCGCGGGCGTGGCCTGGTTCCCCCTGGGACCCCGGGAGGTCTACCGGCCCGTCTACGCGACCTCCCCCGCCTACGTCCAGAACCTCAATGTCACCCACGTCACCAACGTCACCAACATCACGAACGTGAACATCACCCACGTCACCTACGTGAACCAGAACGCCGCGGCGGTGACGGCGGTGAATCAGGGGGCCTTCGCCGGCGGGCGCCCCGTCGGCGCGGCGGCGGTCCAGGTCAGCGGCGCCGCCCTGGCCCAGGCCCAGGTGACCTCCATGACGGCCCCGGTGGCCCCCACCCACGCCAGCATCCTGGCCCGGCCCGCCTCCCCCGTGGCCCAGCCCCCGGCGAGCCTGATGCAGCGGGCGGTGGTGGCCCGGACCCCCCCGCCCCCG
>CAYSXG010000285.1:0-4809 GCA_964434895.1 uncultured Solibacteraceae bacterium
CTTCCAGGCCAAGGTCCGGCGCCTGATCCGGGGTTTTTTCCGCATGGTCGTCACGATCCTCGACCTGGCGGGCGTCATGAAGGTGGAATGCCTGGACTGGCCGGACCCTCAGGCCTTCGGAGGCCGGCTGGTGCTGGCCAACCATCCCTCCTACCTGGACGTGGTGGTGCTCATCGCCCTTCTTCCGGAGGCGGTCTGCGTCGTGAAGGGGGAGATCTGGGACAACCCCTTCTTCGGCGGGATCGTCCGGGCGGCGGGCTACGTCCCCGCCCACGGGCCCGAGGACGTCGTAGAAGGGGGAAGCCGGGCCCTGGCGGAGGGAAAAACCCTTATCATTTTCCCAGAGGGGACCCGGAGCCTTCCGGGCCTTCCCTTCCACTTCCATCGAGGCGCCGCCCACATCGCGCTTCGAAGCGGGGCCGGCCTTTTGCCGCTGGTCATCACCTGCGACCCGCCGCTGCTCACGAAACACCAGCGCTGGTACCACATGCCGAGGGCCACCTCCCGGTTGCGCGTGCGCGTGCGCCCCCTCCTCGATCTCCAGGCGCTGTGCGAGGCGGGCCACCCCCCGCCCAAGGCCGCCCGACAACTGACCGAAGCCCTCGAAACGTACTTCACCCGGGAACTGCATGGAACGGAACATCACGCCGCTTGAACTCAAGAAATTCATCATCGAGGTCCTGGGCCTGGAGGACATCCTCCCCGAGGACATCGAGAACGAGGCCCCCCTCTTCGGCGAAGGGTTGGGCCTGGATTCCATCGACGCCCTGGAGCTGGGCATCGCCCTGCGGAAGACCTACCAGCTTCGGGTGGACGGCGACGATCCGAGCACCCGCGAGCATTTCCGCTCCGTCGCCAGCCTGGTGGCCTTCATGGCCTCCCAGGCCCCCGCCTCCCCCTCGCTTCCCCCGGAAGGCCGCCCATGACCCTCACCAAAGACCAGATCCTCGCCAAGCTGCGGGAGGTCCTGGCGGAAACCTTCCAGTTGGACCCCGCCACCATCACCCCCGAGTCCCACCTCTTCACGGACCTGGACCTGGACAGCATCGACGCGGTGGAACTGGCCATCCAGCTGCAGGACCTCGTCGGCCGCCGGGTGAAGGCCGAGGAATTCAAGGCCGTGCGCACCGTGAACGACGTGGTGGAGGCCGTCCACACGATGCTCCAGGAAGCCTAGGAGCCCATATCAGGTCCATGGCCCTCATCCCCCTGTCCCGGCTCTTCCTCGAGACCCGCCCGGCGGGGGTCCCGGCGGCCTTCGCCGCGGAGGGCCCCCTCCCCTTCGACCGCCTGCTCCACGAAGCCTCCTCCATCTCCGGCGGCGTCCGTCCCGGCCGCTGGCTGCTGGCCCAGGAACCGGCCTGGGACTTTGCCGCGGGCCTCCTGGGCCTGCTGTGGGCCGGCTGCGACGTCCTCCTCCCCCCCAACTTCCTCCCGGAGACCCTGGAGGCCCTGGGACGGGAGGCCGACGGCGTGCTCGGCCAGGCGCCGGCCCCGGGCCCGCGAACCGCGAAGCCCGTCCCCCTGGGCGGCCGCATCGAGTTCAGGACCTCCGGAAGCACCGGCGAGCCCAAGTCCGTCCTCAAGACCCTCCCCCAACTGGAGGCCGAGATCTCCGTGCTGGAGGCCGCCTTCGGCGAGGGCCTCGGGGAGGGCCCCGTGGTGGGTACCGTCCCCCATCACCACATCTACGGCTGCCTGTTCCGGATCCTGTGGCCCCTGGCCTCGGGCCGCCCCTTCGAGGTGGAGCCCTGCGGGGCGCCCGACGCCTTCGCCCGGGCCCTCCAGGGGCCCCACCGCCCGGTCCTCGTTTCCAGCCCCGCCCACCTCTCCCGCCTTCCGGCCCTCGTGGACCTGGACCGTGCCCCCTCGCCCCCTCGCCGGGTCTTTTCCTCCGGAGGCCCCCTGCGGCTGGAGGACGCCTTCGCCTGGAGGCGCTGGGTCCCCGAGGGCGTCGTGGAGATCTACGGCAGCACCGAGAGCGGAGGGATCGCGTGGAGGAGCCAAAGCGAAGGCCCCGGCGGCGCCCTCTGGAGGCCCCTGCCGGACGTGGAGGTCTCCTTTGAAGCGGACGGGGCCCTGCGGGTCCATTCGCCGCGGGCCTCCCTGCGCCTGGAGGACGCCGCGGAGCCGGGTCCGGACGGCACCTTCCGCCTCCTGGGCCGCCTGGACCGCATCGTGAAGCTGGAGGAGAAGCGCGTCGCCCTGCCGGAACTCGAAGCCGCCCCTGAGGGGGCCCCGGAGGTTGCCCAGGCCGGGGTCTGCCTACTGGAGACCCCTCGCCCCGCCCTGGGGGCCGTGGTGGTGCCGGCCCGCGGCTGCCCCCGCAGCGCCCAGGAGCGGCGGCATCTCGCAAAGGTCCTGAGGCAGCGGCTTTCGGGGCGCTTCGACGCGGCGGCCCTGCCCAAGCGCTGGCGCTTCGTCGAGGCCCTGCCCTACGATGCCCGAGGCAAACTGACGGCCCCCGCACTGGCCGCCCTCTTCAACGCCCCGGAATGACGATGCCCCGATCCCCCCACCCCCTGCCTCCGGTCCTGAGCCGGGTCGTGGATCCCGGCGAGCCCCTGGAGGCGCGGCTGCTCCTGGAGCTGGGGCCGGACCTGCTGGCCTTCCAGGGGCATTTCCCGGGCTTCCCCATCCTGCCCGGCGTGGTGCAGGTGGACTGGGCCATCCGCTTCGGCGAGGAGCTCTTCGGCCCCCTGGGAAGCTTCGAGGGGATGGAGCAGCTCAAGTTCCTGGACCTCGTCCGGCCGGGGGAGAGGCCGGAGCTCCACCTGGCCTTCGATCCCGACCGGGGGCGCCTGCGCTTCGTCTACCAGGAAGGCGACCCGCCCCGGCGCAAATCCGCGGGCACGATCCGCTTCGCTCCGGCCCCCGGTTCACCATGAGCTTCCGGCCCTGCCTCGTCGTTCCGGTGTACGACCCCGGCCCCGCGCTGGAGCGGACCCTGGCCTCCCTCCTGCCCTACGACCTGCCCCTCTACGTGACCGACGACGGGAGCGGAGAGGAGACGCGGCGGCGGCTGGAAGCCCTGGCCCGGGAGCATCCGCAGCTGCGCCTTTCGCGGCTCCCGGAAAACCGCGGCAAGGGCGCCGCGGTCATGGAGGCCTTCCGTCGGGCCCACCGGGACGGCCTGACCCACGCCCTGCAGGTGGACGCCGACGGGCAGCACGACGCCGGCGCCGTGGAGGGCTTCCTCGCCCTGGGCCGGGCCCACCCCGATGCGATCGTGGCCGGAAGGCCCGCCTTCGTGGGGAGGGTCCCCGCAGCCCGCCGCTACGGCCGCTACTTCACCCACCTCTGGGTGTGGCTGGAAACGCTCTCCTTCGAGATCGGGGACTCCCTCTGCGGCTTCCGCCTCTATCCCCTGGCCCCCACGGTGGGGCTCATGGATCGCGTGGCCATCCCCTCCCGCATGGACTTCGACAGCGAAATCCTCGTGCGCCTCCACTGGGAGGGCCTGCGGGTCCTCAACGCCGAGGTCCGCGTGGTCTACCCCGAGGACGGCGTCTCCCACTTCCACCTGCTGCGGGACAACCTGCGCCTGGCCCGCATGCACACCCGCCTCGTGTTCGGGATGCTGCCCCGGCTTCCCCGGCTCCTCGCGCGCAGGCTCCGCCCCCGGGAGGGGGCCCACTGGTCGGACTTCGGCGAACGGGGCACGGCCCTGGGCCTGAACCTCTGCCTTTGGACCTACCGGCTCCTGGGCCGGAGGGGCCTGAAGGCCCTGTCGGAGCTGGTGGGATTTTATTTCTTCGTCTTCGGGGCGAGGGCCCGCCAGGCCTCCCGAACCTACCTCACCCGCGTCCACGCCCACTTCGGGCCCCTGCCGGACCTCCCGGGCGAGCCCCGGCTGAGGGACGTGTACCGCCATTTCCGTGCCTTCACCTCGTGCATGGTGGAGCGCTTCCTCACCTGGGTGGAGCCCGGGCGGGACCTGGATCTGGATTTCCCGGCCCTGGAGGAATTCCAGGCCATCACGAGCTCGGACCGGGGGGCCCTCTTCCTGAGCGCCCACGTCGGCAACCTGGACGCCCTGAGGGCCGTGGGCCTCGGCAAGGGTCTCCGGGGCCTCAACACCCTCGTCAACGCCAAGAACGCCGTGCGCTTCCAGAACCTCCTGAAGAAGATCAATCCCGACGCCGGCCTGAACCTGATTCCCGTGGCCTCCGTGGGGCCCGAGGTGGCCATCGACCTCCAGGAGAGGCTGGAGCGGGGGGAGTGCCTTTTCGTCCTGGGGGACCGCACGCCCGTGTCCGAAAACGGCCGCACCGTGTCCGTGCCCTTCCTCGGCCAGGAGGCCCCCTTCGCCCAGGGCCCCTTCATCCTCGCCCACCTGCTGAAGTGCCCGGTCTACCTCTTCTACTGCACCCGCGACGGGTCCCGCCACCGCGTCCACCTGGAGCGCCTGGCCGACCGCCTCGACGTACCCCGGCAAGGGCGGGATACTGTCCTTTCGGAATGGGCCGGACGCTACGCTCGATCCCTGGAAGAGCGTTGCCGGCAAACCCCCTTCGAGTGGTTCAACTTTTTCGATTTCTGGTGTCCCGATCCTTCAGCCTCCCGCCCCCATCCCTGAGCCCGATGGGCCCGGCCCCCTCCGGGTGGGGACCAGGTCCCTGCGCATCGAGGACGTGACCGACGTGGCCCTCGGGGGACGCCCGGTGGAGCTGGACGGGGATCCGGCCTTCCGGCGCCGGGTGGAAGCGAGCCTGGGCTTCCTTGAGGAGCTGCTGGCCCAGGGGGCCGAGGTCTACGGCGTCAACACGGGCTACGGCGATTCCTGCACCGTCTCCATCCCCGAGGACC
>CAYSXG010000286.1:0-4750 GCA_964434895.1 uncultured Solibacteraceae bacterium
TTCGGGGTGCCACGGGGGCGTCGGCTAGGGGGGGGTTCGAGAAAAGCAGGGCTCATGCGAGTCGCTCAGGACACCACACGAAACGGGGGGTTGGGGGTACGTTAGTACCCCCATGGGGTGCGGGCAAAACCAAGCATAGCTTGGTTTTGCGCCAGAGGGGGCCATGCCCCCATGGGGGTGGGCTGGCCTGGAATGCTCATGATCCCTCATTTTCCGGGCCAGTACGCTAGTGCTGGGTGCGGCTGAGGCCGATGGGCAGGTAGCGGATCGCCAGGCCGGCGCTGCGTTCCCCGTTCTTTCCGAGGCCCACGTAGATGCCCGGGGACCACGGCCTCCCCGGGAAGATGGCGCCGGGATAGACGTTGAGGCGGGCCCGAAGATCGTCGGTCCCGTTGAGGATCAGGGAGGCCAGGAGGGACCCGTCCCGGTCATAGAAGAACCCCCCGCTGGGGTGGGCCTTGGTGGGGTCCTGGGCGTGCTCCATGGCCGCGCCGAGGCCCCAGGAGAAGCGGTCCCGGGCATTCACCTTGTGGGAGAGGCCCACCAGGTTCGTGAGGCCGAAGAAGACGAAGGCGGTGGGGGCCTCCTTGCCGAAGATCGCGGGCCGGACGATGAAGTTCTGGCCCACGTTGGTGAGCTTGCCCCGGGTCCCGGAGGGGCGGGGTTCGTTGGGGTCGAACATGGGCTGGTAGGGCCATTCCGCGAGGTGGAGGGTGTCCGCGGCGTAGCGGGCGAAGGGATCGTAGGCGAAAAGCAGCATGCCCGCCGGTCGGAAGAGGTAGACGTCGGCCACCTCGTCGTCGGATTTCGTGGAGGTCTTTTCGATGACCTCCTGGAAGACCTCCGCGGTCATGGTGACCAGGGCCCCCGTCAACCAGGGCAGGGGCGTCCCGTGGGCCTCGAACCACTCCACGTTCTTCCGGTACACCATGCCGCCCCCCAGCAGGTGCAGGGCATAGTTGGGCACCCAGTCGTACTGGTTCATCTTGTAGGGGAAGACCTGGCGGTTGATGAACTCCCCCCAGCCTCCGCGCTTCTTGGTGGCGCTGTTGGGATGGCCCAGGTCCCACTGGACCGTCTCCCAGCGATCTCCCAGGTTGTAGTCGTTGAAGCTCTGGGGCACCTGCAGGGTGTCGTAGGACCAGGTGATGAAGGAGCTCAGGGGGGTGAAGTAGGCCTCGGACCCGTAGTCCAGGTCCCGGTAGAAGAGGGCGGCGGGCCGGGCCGGCGCAGACGGGGCCTCCTGGGCGGGGGCGCCCAGGGAGGCGCACAGGATCCCCATGGCCGTGAAAGGTCGTCTGGGCACGCATCCTCCGGAATTCCGGACAGTGTGCCCTAACCGAGGGCCTCCTTCAGGGTCTCCACGAAGGAGGCCCGGTAGAAGGCCTTCAGATCCGGGTCGGCCACGAAGGGGGTCATCATGACGCTGCGGATCACGAGGAGGCTGGCCCCGGGCCGCCACGCCCCGGGCCCCACCCCCAGACGCCCCAGGAAGGCCAGGGGCGCTTCGCCGTGGACCTCCGGTTGGAGGCGCGTGGTGGTGAGGGCGTAGGGGCCCGTGCCCGTGGGCGGAAGGCGGTCCAGAAGCCGCTGGTTGAGGGCGTTGACCTCGGCGAGGGTCGGTTCGCCCCCCGGAGTGAAGGCATAGAGCAGCACGTCCAGGTCCGGGGCCTGGAGCACCCGGCAGGTGGCCCTCCCGAATTCCCGGTCGTCCAGCAGCTCCGCCAGTCCCCCGGCGCTCCGGAAGCTCTCCGCCAGGATGGCGCCATAGCCGCCGGCGTCCAGGGGCACCACGCGATGGGCCAGCCAGCAGGCGGAGGCCGCCGCGCCGGGCTTGGACCCCTCCAGGATGAAGCTCCCCAGGTGTTCCTGGTCCCCGGCGTTGAGGTAGGCCGCGTGGCATCCGATGGCCCGGCGCATGGCTCGGACCCGAAGGGCCAGGGCCCCGGCGGGATAGGGGATGAAGCCCAGCTTGTGGGGGTCCACGGTGATGCTGTCCGCCTCGCCCATGGCCGCCAGGGCCCCGTGGAAGCCCTCGGTGGCCGCGGGCAGGTCCTCCCGGAGCTCCTCCCAGGTGCGCAGGCCCCCTTCCGGCCGCCGCACCAGGGTCCGGGCATAGCCCCCGTAGGCCGCGTCCAGATGCAGGAAGAACCAGCGCCCGAAGCGTCGGGTGTAGCGTTCGCGGACCTCGAGGATCCCGTGGATCGGATCCACCCCGCCCCCCTCCGTGGTGCCCACCACACCCACGCAGGCCAGCACCGGACGATCTTCCCGGGCCAGGGCCTCCAGGATCCCTTCCAGGGCGCCGAGATCCATGCGGAGGGCCCCGTCCACGGGCACCGCCACGAGGTTCTCCCGCCCGAGCCCCAGCAGGTCCACGGCCTTGGCCCAGGAGTAGTGGCAGGTGGCCGGGGCCAGCACCGCGAAGGGCCGCCGCAGCCTCGTCGCGCTGGAAAGGGGAGGGGCCCCCAAGGCCAGGAGGTCCTCCACCCCCCGTCGCCCCAGTTCCGCCTCGTCCCCCCCCGCCGCCAGGGGGGCCAAGGCCAGGTTCCGCAGGATCCATAGGGCTTCGAGATTGGCCACGGTGCCGCCGCTGCACAGGTGGGCGAAGGCCCGGTCCGGATCGAAGCCCACCAGGCCCGCCAGGTCCCGCCCCACCTCCGCCTCCAGCTCCGTGGTGACGGGAGATCCCTCCTGGGCCACGTTGTTGGGGTTGTACAGCATCGTGGCCAGGTAGCCCACCTGGGCCGGCAGCAGGGTGTCCCCCATCATGTGCGCCAGGTAGCGGGGGCTGTGGCAGGGGATGGAGCCCTTGAGGCGGGCCAGGAGGCGCCGCTGGTAGGTCTCGAAGCGGGCCCGGGTGGCCTCGAAGGCCGGGGTCCGTTGGCGGAAGGGGTCCACCGCGTCCGGGTCCTCGGGGTGGAAGCCGCGGCGCCAGTGCACGTGGTCCCGAAGGGCGTCCACCACCAGCCTCTCCTGCAGTTCGGCGTTCTGGCCCTGGGGCCCGAGGAAGACGGCGAGGGGATCGAACATGGGAGCTCCCGAGGCAATGGAAGCGGGGAGCATACCCCGGTCGGCCTGCCACATGGGTCAAGGCGGGGATAATCGGCGGATGCCCCTCCCTCCCCTCCTCGCCCGCCGTCTCCGCCTGGCCGCGCTGGGCCTGGCTTTGGCCGTGATAGCCTGGAGTTTCATGTCGAATTGGCCCCTCTCCCTTCAATTGCTGCGCTTCTACCCCAAGAAGGCGGGCTCCGCCGTGGTGGGGTGGGCCGCGCGCCAGCCCCTCCCGGGCACCCTGCGGGAGCTGTGCCTGGGGGCCTTCGCCCGGAAGTACGCGCTCAACCTCGAGGAGGCGGAAAGGCCCCTCAAGGACTATTCCAGCCTCCAGGCCCTCTTCACCCGCCGCCTCAGGCCGGGCCTGAGGCCCCAGGAGGAGGCCGTCCCGGGCTTCGTGAACAGCCCCGTGGACGCCCGCATCATCGCCTGCGGCCGCATCGAACGGGGCACCGCCATCCAGGCCAAGGGCCTGCCCTACGCCATCCAGGAGCTCCTCAAGCACGATCCCGGCGCCGGCCGCTTCGAGGGGGGGCACTACCTCACCCTCTACCTGGCCCCCAAGGACTACCACCGCATCCACGTCCCCATTTCCGGCGCGGTAAGCGCCGTGAGCCACGTGGAGGGGGAGCTCTGGCCCGTGAACGAGGCCAGCACGGCGAACGTACCCCGGCTCTACGAGCGCAACCGCCGAGCCACCTGGACCGCCACCGGCCGAGGGCCCGACGAGGGGCTGGAAGTGGCGGCGGTGCTGGTGGGCGCCACCCACGTGGGGGGCGTGTTCATCGACGAGCGCTGGCTGGGGAATCGGTCCCTCCCCCGGAACGGCGCCCTGCCCGTGGCCTCCCTCCCCTGCCAGCCCGGGGAGGACCTGGGCACCTTCGCCTTCGGAAGCACCGTCGTGCTCCTCATCGGCGGCCCCGAGGCCGGCCGCTGGGTCCCCCGGCGCACCGAGGGCGACGTGAAGGTGGGACAGCGGTTGGGGGCCTTTCCGTGAAGGCCGGGCTTGCGCGTCGGGGTCGGCCATGACGGACGAACTCTTCCAGCACGAACTTCTGTGGGACGAGGGGGGCGATCTCCCGGGGGCCCTGGAGGCCCTCTTCGTCGCCACGGGGGAGGTGCTGGACATGGCCCGGCTGCGGGAATTGACGGGCTTTTCCGAAGGCATGGTGCTCCAGGGCCTGGAAAAGCTGCAGGAGCGGCTCCGGCCCCCTCGGGGCATCCGCCTGCTGGAGGTGGGGGGGGGCTGGCGCCTGGCCACCCAGCCCCACTACCAGGGCCTCGTCTCCAAGCTGGTGACGCGCATCCGCAGCGGCCGCCTCACGCCCGCGCAGATCGAGGCCCTGGCCATCGTGGCCTATCGCCAGCCCATCACCATCCCCGAAATCAACGAGATCCGGGGGGTCTCCAGCAGCGCCAACCAGGTCAAGAGCCTGCTGGAGCGGGAGCTCATCACGCCCGCGGGGCGGAAGACCGTGGTGGGCCGGCCCATGATGTACGCCACCACCCAGACCTTCCTGCTGCACTTCGGCCTGCACAGCCTCAACGATCTGCCGCGCCTGGCGGACTTCGGCGAGGGCAACCTCGAGGCCGCGGCCCTCTCCACCCTGGAGCCCCCCCTGCCCGAAGGCAGCCTCTTCGACGGGAGCCACGAGGTGGACGAGCTCGGGGATCCGACCGAAGATGCCCCATGACC
>CAYSXG010000287.1:0-4749 GCA_964434895.1 uncultured Solibacteraceae bacterium
GGAGCCAGAGGCCTTCAGCGCTGGATTCCTGACCCATGGGGCTCAGCCGATGACGCCCAGCTCCCGACCCACCTTCGCGAAGGCGGCGATGGCGGTGTCGAGGTCCTCGCGGGTGTGGGCGGCGCTCATCTGGGTGCGGATCCTCGCCTGGCCCTTGGGCACCACGGGGAAGAAGAAGCCGATGACGTAGACCCCCTCCTCCAGCAGGCGCCGGGCGAATTCCTGGGCCAAGGGGGCCTCGTTCAGCATCACGGGGATGATGGGATGCTCCCCCGGCAGGAGGCTGAACCCGTGGCGGCTCATCCCTTCGCGGAAGTGGGCGGCGTTGGCCCGCAGCCGCCGGCGCAGGTCTCCGCCACCTTCCACCAGGTCCAGCACCTGGAGGCTCACCGCGGCGATGACCGGGGCCAGGGTATTGGAGAAGAGGTAGGGGCGGGCCTTTTGGCGAAGCCACTCCACCACCTCCCGGGACCCGCTCACGTAGCCTCCGGAGGCGCCGCCCAGGGCCTTGCCCAGGGTCCCCGTGACGAGGTGCACGCGGCCCATGACGCCGTGGTGCTCGTGGGTACCCCTGCCCCCCTCGCCGATGAAGCCCACGGCGTGGCTATCGTCCACCATCACCATGGCCCCGTACCGCTCGGCGAGGTCGCAGACGGCCGGGAGGTTGGCGAGGTAGCCGTCCATGCTGAAGACGCCGTCGGTGACCACCAGCTTGAAGCGGGCCCCGGCGGCGTCGGCCTCCCTCAGCTTGGCCTCGAGGTCGGCCATGTCGTTGTTGGCGTAGCGGTAGCGCCTGGCCTTGCAGAGGCGGATGCCGTCGATGATGGAGGCGTGGTTCAGGGCGTCGCTGAGGACGGCGTCCTCCTCCCCCAGCAAGGCCTCGAAGACGCCGCCGTTGGCGTCGAAGCAGCTGGAGAAGAGGATGGTGTCCTCGAAGCCCAGGAAGGCGCTGAGACGAGCCTCCAGGGCCTTGTGCACGTCCTGGGTGCCGCAGATGAAGCGCACCGACGATAGGCCGAAGCCGTGGGCGGGCAGGGCCTCCTGGGCCGCCTTCACCAGCTCCGGGCGTCCGCTGAGGCCCAGGTAGTTGTTCGCGCAGAGGTTGATGACGCGCCTTCCGTTGGCCTCCACCCAGGCCCCCTGGGGGCCGGTCATCACCCGCTCGGTCTTGAAGAGCCCCTGCTCGCTCAGGTTCGCGAGTTCAGTCCGGAGGTGCTGGGTGTAGGCGGTGGTCACGGGGGCCTCGGCAAAAGCCCATTCTACGGCCCTCCCGCACAAAAAAACCGGCCCCCGAAGGGGCCGGTTTATGGGGAACGGTAGGTTTTAGAGCTTCACCACGTTGGTGGCCTGGGGACCCTTCTGGCCCTGACCGACGTTGAAGCTGACGCGCTGATTCTCGTCGAGCGTGCGGAACCCGCTGCTTTCGATCGCGCTGTGGTGGACGAAGAGATCCTGACCGCCTTCATCGGGGGTGATGAAACCAAAACCCTTTTCGGCGTTGAACCACTTCACGGTGCCTTGAGCCATGACGACTTCCTATTTCCTGATCCTGGAGGGTGTGAGCATTGGTCCTTCCAGGCGAGGGGGGCAACGCGGGGGTGGTGAGCGCCTGAAGCCTCAGGCACCCTTCCAGTGTGGGGGCGCCGGGCCCAAACGCCTAATGAATATTGTGAAAATTTTTCGGCCCCTCACCCCTTCGGGGCGGGAAACATCCGGTTCATCATTTTAACGGCCACGCAGGCGGCGCCAAAGCCGTTGTCGATGTTGACCACGGCGATGCCGGGGCTGCAGGAGGCCAGCATGGAATGGAGGGCCACGGTGCCCCCGGCGCTGATGCCGGCGCCGATGCTGGTGGGCACGGCGATCACCGGGGCGTCCACCAGGCCCGCCACCACGCTGGGCAGGGCCCCTTCCATGCCCGCGGCCACGACGAGCACGGGGCAGGCGCGGATCTCGTCGAGCACCCCCTGGAGGCGGTGCAGGCCCGCCACCCCCACGTCGAAGAAGTCCCGGGAGGGGAAACCCAGGCCCCGCAGCACCGCCTGGGCCTCCCGCAGCACGGGGATGTCGCCGGTACCCCCCGTGAGCAGGCCCACCGGGGGCAGGTCCTTGGCGGGGCGGCCGTGGATCATCGCCGTGCGGCTCTCCTCGTCCACCTCCGCCAGGCCGCGCAGGGCCTGCATGTGGGCCTCGCTCAGCTGGGTGGCCAGGCGGAACTGCTTCGCCGCCGCCGCCGCCTCGAAGAGGCCCACCACCTGGGCCACCGTCTTCCCCCGCCCGAAAACGACCTCGGGGATGCCGGTGCGCCTTTCACGTTCATGATCCCATCGGATATCCACGTCCACCTCGAAGGATGAACCCGCAGCTCAGTCGCCGCGGGATTTAGGAAGGCCCCCGCCGGCGAGTCAGGCCAGGGCCTTGGCCAGGCTGCCGCTCTGGAGGCCCGCCAGGTCCAAGGTGACGAAGCGGAAGCCCGCCCTCCAGGCGGCGCGCTCCAGTTCCGTGCGCAGGGGCTCCTCCAGGGCCCGGGGCATGAGCTGCTGCTCCAGTTCGATGCGCACGATGAGGTCGTGCCACCTCGCCCGGGCGGGCCAAAGGCCCCGGCCCCGCAGGAAGGCCTCCACCTGCTCCACCTGGGCCAGGCGCTCGGGGGTCACCTCCGTGCCCACGGGAAAGCGGCTGGCCAGGCAGGGGCTGGCGGCCTTGTCGGCGTTGGGGAGACCCCAGTGCCGGGCCAGGCTGCGCACCCTCGCCTTGTCGAAGGCCGCGTCCACCAAGGGGGAGGCCACCTCGTGCTCCTTGGCCGCCCGCAGTCCGGGCCGGACGTCGCCGAGATCCTCCAGGTGGGTGCCGTTCATGAGGACCCCGTCCAGGCCCCGGGAGGCCGCCAGGGCCTCCGCGAAACCGTAGAGCGTGGACTTGCAGAAGTAGCAGCGGTCCCCGGCATTGGCGCGGTAGTCGGGGTTGTCGGTCTCGTTGGTGGGCAGTTCCTCCAGCTCCGCCCCCAGCCGGGCCGCCAGATGGTGGGCCTCGGCCCGCTCCGCCTGGGGCAGGGAGGCGCTCACCGCCAGCAGGGCCGTGGTGGGAAGGCCCGCCCGAAGGCAGGCCGCCAGCACCAGCGTGGAGTCCACGCCGCCGGAGAAGCAGACGTAGGCCCGCCGGCCTTCGGCGGCGCGGCGGACCGCGTCCAGGAGTCGGGATTCGAGGGGGGTTCCGTCCATGATCTCCAAGTGTGGCACCATCGGGGGATCTTCCGGAGTCCCCATGCGCCCCCGCGTCCTCCTGGCGGCCCCCGCCCTGGCCTTCCTCGCCGCCTGCGGGGCCGACAAGCTCACCCCGGCCATCGCCCAGAAGCTCATCGCCCCGGACTATCCCGTGATCGTCCCCGTTCGGGTGCCCAAGCACGCCCAGGCGGAAAAGGGCTCCGAGGAGCACAAGCGCCTCGAGGCCATCAACGCCCTCCTGGGCAAGTCCGGGGCCATCGCCATCCAGAGCCGGGAGGAGGGCACGAAGGTGGAGTACCAGTACCGCCTGGCCCCGGGGGCCCCGGCCTCCGTGAAGACCACGGACAAGGGCTTCAACCTCCCCGCCGCCGAGGCCACCTTCGTGAAGGTGCTGCGCGCCGAGGGCGGGGGCAGCCGCTACCGCGTCACCTACCAGATCCGCCTCGCCAAGCCCACGCCCAACTTCCCCCTCCTCCAGTTCCTCCACCCCAACTTCCGCCTCGGGGACACCCACGACCGGGTGGCCACCATCGAGCGCCAGGGCCGGGACTGGGCCCTCCTGGACACCAACGAGGAATTCAAGACCAAGGAGTAGGGCCCCCATGGACCGGATCGGACGCTTCGAGATCCTCCAGCGCCTGGGGGAGGGCGGCATGGGCGAGGTCTACCTGGCTCAGGACCCCTCCCTGGACCGCCGCGTGGCCGTCAAGACCATCCTCCCGGACCGCAACCTCGCGCCGGGAGCCCAGGAGCGCTTCCTGCGGGAGGCCAAGGCGGCCGGGACCCTGAGCCACCCCAACCTGGTCACCATCCACGAGTTCGGGGAGGACGGAGGCACCCTCTACCTGGTCATGGAGCTGCTCCCGGGCCACGATCTGCGGACCTTCCTCAACAACCGCTCCCTCGCCCCCGGCGAGATGCTGGACGTGCTGGCCCAGGTCTGCGACGGCCTCTCCCACGCCCATTCCAAGGGCATCCTCCACCGGGACATCAAGCCCTCCAACATCCGGGTCTGGCGGGAGGAGGGGCACCTCCACGCCAAGATCATGGACTTCGGCCTGGCTCGCCTGCCGGACTCGGATCTCACGGCCCCCGGGCCCGTCATGGGCACCTACGCCTACATGTCCCCGGAGACCCTGGCCACCGGGACGTCCGACATCCGTTCAGACACCTACGCCGTGGGGGTGCTCCTTTACGAGGCCATCACGGTGCCCCTGCCCGTCCTGACCCCCACCCTCCCGGAGGCCGGCCAGGCCCCGGCCCTGCAGAGCCCCGCCCCCCTGCCCCCTTCGGCCCTGCGCGGCGTCAGCCCCCGCACCTGGGACATCGTGATCAAGGGGATGTCCCAGGACCCGGAGCGGCGCTTCCAGTCCGCCGCCGAGCTGGCCCGGGCCCTGCGGGAGGCCCAGGACCCCGCCTGGTCGGGCTTCGGGGGACCCGAGGCGGAGCTGCTGACCCTTTCCACCCGGGACCTCACCCCCCCCCCTCCCCCCCCCCCGCCCCCCCCCCCCCCCCCCCCCCCCCC
>CAYSXG010000288.1:0-4721 GCA_964434895.1 uncultured Solibacteraceae bacterium
GGCGGCCAGCTTCACCAGCTTCGTGATCCTTGGTCCAGGACCTCTATCGTCCAAGGGGCCGACGGGCTCGGTCTGCTGGATCTCCGCCCTCCCCCACGCTAAACTTACCTTTTATGCCGGGCCTGCGGGGCGACGGGGAGGCGAGGAGCCGGGATGCGGGGGCAGGGCGTGACGAGGTTGGGCGGGATCCTGATGGGCTCCCTGATGATGGCTTCGGCCCAGTCGGCGCCGCCGCGGTCCATGCCCTGCACGCTGGAATTGACGGCCCAGCTTTCCGTCCGCACGGCGGGGGGGCTGAACCGCAGCGATCGCCTGAGCTCGAGCCTGGTGGGCACGTTGAACGAGGTGCCCGGGCCCAACGGTTCCTGCGCCTTTGAATTTGTGCAGTCCGGGGACCAGGCCAAGCAGTCCCAGGTGCGCCTGGACGTGGACCAGCGCCCCGCTTCTCCCGCCGGGGAGGGCAACGAAAGCTTCGGCAGCAACCAGTTCTGGGCCGCGGGCCCCATCCGCTTCGAGGCCCCCCTGCGGGGCGGGGACCTGATTCCCGTGGGCTCCCTGACGGTGGCGGGCCAGGTCACCTTCCGGGACCGCCCCGCCGGGGCCAACACCCAGGCCCGCCACCAAGTCTGCGTGGTCTTTCCCTCCATCCCCGCGAATCCCGGCCTCTACCCCCCGATCCTGCGCTTCGGGGGCCCCTCCCTGTGGGCCCTGAAAAAGGATTCGGGCCTCATCGTGGTGCAAGGCAGCGCCGATTACCGGGATAGCCTGGCCATCGATGGGAGCCGCTACACCGGTCGGGTCTCCGCCACCTTCCGGGTGGACACGGGCAAGCGCCCGGGCGGCTCCGAAGCCAGCAAATCCACCCCCAAGAAGAAATAAGCCGAGGTTCCCATGGTCCGCAACGCCGCCAACCCCTCCTCCCGCCCGGCCCCCAAGGCCAAGAAGCCCGTCGTCCGGAAGAACCCCGCCGTCCAGCGGATCATGGACGAGGCCTACCGCCTCATGAAGGCCGGCAGCAACGACCAGGCGGAGCTGCTTTTCCGCAAGATCCTGGCGGCGGAGCCGGGCAATCCCTTCGCCATCTACGCCCTGGGCATCCTGGCCCTGCGGGGCCGGAACACGCGGGAGGGCGTCCGCCTCCTGGAGCTGGCCCTCCAAAGCGGCTACGTGGACCCCACGGTCTACACCCACCTGGGCCTGGCCTACTTCGCCGAGGGCGACCTGGAGAAGGCGGAGGCCACCTACCGCACGGGCCTCCAGAAGGACCCCAAGAATCCCCACTACCCCACCAACCTGGCGGTGATCCACGCGCGCAGGGGCGAGCACGAGCAGGCCCAGGCCATGATCCAGGCGGCCCTCAAGCTGAACCCCGACTTCGTGCCGGCCCTCACCAACGCGGCCAACATCTACATGGCCACCAACCAGCTGCAGCGCTCGGCGGAGATGTTCGAAAAGGTGCTGGAGCTGGCCCCCGGGAACGAATACGCGGACCAGACCCTCAAGCTCCTCCGCACCGAATCCGCCAAAGCCTAGGCGAGTCGCCGCGCCGTTCCGGGCGCCCCCCTTCGAAAGGCGCCTCCGTCCTTCCGGAAGGCCTTTCCGGCCCTCGGGCCGGGGAAGGGCCCCGGATCGATCCCGGTTCTTGGAGCCGGGGGCGAAGGGCCTTACCTTAGGTCCATGAGGCCTCGATACCTTCTCTTGGCGCTGCCCCTGGCGGGGCTCCTTCTGGTGGGCTGCGGGGGCGGGAGCCGCCACGCCCTGGTGGACTCGGGGGGCGGTGGCGCGCCTGGGGCCAAGGCCCTGAACACCTTCCTGTCCTCGGCGGGGGAAACCAAGCTCCCCCTCGACTTGTCGGATTCGGTGATCCAGGGGATCCAGCCCCAGGGGGAAGGCTTCCAGGTCATCGCCGGGGCCGGCCTCCAGGACGGCACCTGGTTCTTGGACAAGGCCCCGGACGGGCCCTACTGGCTGCGGGTGGCCCGGAACTACTACTGGGTGGTGGACGGCAGTCCGGACCTGGGCCAAGTGCTCATCGGCCGGCCGGATAGCCTCACGGCCCTGAATCCCAGCACCCAGGTCTCCCTGCAATTGGACGGCCTCCGCCCCTGGGCGGCCGGGGACTTCCTGGAATGGACCGGGCCCAACCAGGGTACCTGGACCTCCGCCATCACCTACGTGGGCATCCCCGCCCCGATAGGGGGGGATACCCGCTTCGCGGATCTCCGGGTGGGCTGGATGGGCAACGTGCTTTCGGACGCCTCCAAGGGGGATTCCATCTTCCTGACGCAGATGGGGGCCCAGCAGCTGGAGAACGGCTTCCAGGTGGAGGTGGTGCGGGGGGCGGGGCCCCTGCCCCTCACCCAGGTGGACGGCGAGGTCAACGTGGCCGGGGCCATCCTGGCCCCTCCCGCCGAGGTGCCCTTCGAGC
The DNA here is from genome assembly GCA_964434895.1 of uncultured Solibacteraceae bacterium. Classification (GTDB taxonomy): domain Bacteria; phylum Acidobacteriota; class Holophagae; order Holophagales; family Holophagaceae; genus CAYSXG01. The sequence goes on from CAYSXG010000288.1 coordinate 2,429, forward strand.
TGAAGATGGACCCGGCCCTTTTCTGGGCCCTGGCCAAGCAGGTGCATCCCGGGGCCTACCCGGGCTACCAGGCCGTCCGCGTCTTCGCCCATCCCACGGGCCTCGCCCATGGCTGGGTGGGCACCGCCTCCACCATCTGGTCCTACACCGCTAACGAGGCCCCTCAGACCAGCTTCCCGGGGGTCCTGCGAAGCCCCTACCCGGCGGATTGGACCTTCACCCAGGCCAACGAGATCTACCGCTCGGTGCTGTACATCCCCTCGGCGGGGGCGAACATGATCATCGAGGGCCTGGTGGGCCGCATCGAGCCCGGGGGGCCGAGCGGGACGGTGCTGGGACCCCGGCTGACGCCCGTGCAGAACTTCCGCATCGACGGCTTACCCGCCACCCGGGACGGCCTCGAGACCTCCCTCACGCCGGCCCTGGCCTGGGATCCGCCGGCCCAGGGGGAGCCCAGCGGGTACTGGGTCCAGGTGAACCAGATCTATCCCTCGATCTTCGGGCCCGTGGGCATCACGGCGGGGAACCTCTACATCAGCGGGAACGGCTCGCTGCGCATGCCCCCGGACCTCCTGAGGCCCGGCATCGACTACTACGTCCGGATTCGGGCCTACACGATGGCGGGCCTGGACTTCGGCCGCACTCCCCACGCCCGCTCCGTTCCCTACGCCTACGCCGACACCTTTTCGGGCCTCTTCCACGTGAAGGCCACAGCCTCGGGGACCGAGGCCCTTCCGGCCTTGGGGGAACAGGCCCCGGCCCCGGACATGAAGGCTTCGGGTTCCACCGACCCCTGGGGCATTGACCGCCAGGCCCCCTAATCCACCATCCGGCGCCCCTCCCGCACCAGCTGGCCGCAGGCCCCGGCCACGTCCTGGCCGCGGGAGCGGCGGACGCTGACCGTGAGGCCCTCCCGGGCCAGGAGGTCGCAGAGCTGGCCGATGCGCTCCTCGGTGGGGGGCTCGTAGCCGCTGCCTTCGTGGGGATTGAAGGGGATGAGGTTGATCTTGGAAGGGAAGGCCTTGGCGTAGGCCGCCAGGCGCCGGCCATCCTCCAGGCTATCCGTGACGCCCCGGAGCAGGACGTATTCCAGGGTGACCCGCTCCCCCTTGGCGAAGGGGAAGGCCCGGAGGGCCGCCGCCAGGGCTTCCAGGTCCCAGACCCGGTTCACGGGCATGATGCTGGAGCGGTACGCGTCGGTGGTGGCGTTGAGGCTGAGGGCCAGCTGGGGCCGGCGGGCGTAGCCGCCGAGCTTCTGGATGCCGCTCACGAGGCCCGAGGTGGAGACGGTGATGCGCCGGGGGCTGATGGAGAGGCCCAGGGGGTCCGTGAGCAGCTCGAAGGCCTCCATCACGTGGTCCAGGTTGTGCATGGGCTCCCCCATGCCCATGAAGACCAGGTTCACGGGGGCGCTGGGGGCGTGGCCGTGGGCGTTGAGCATGGTCACCACCTGGCCCACGATCTCCCCCGCCGTGAGGTTGCGCACGATGCCCATGAGGCCGGTGGCGCAGAAGGTGCAGCCCATGGCGCAGCCCACCTGGCTGCTGAGGCAGAGGGTGGTGCGGCGGGCGTAGGGCATGTGGACCCCCTCCACCTGCCGCCCGTCCGCCAAAAGGAAGGCGTGCTTGGTGGAGCCGTCGGCGCTGGCCACGGATTCGGTGATCCTGGGCCAGTCCAGGTCCGCCTCCGCCTCCAACCGGGCGCGCAGGGGCTTGGAGAGGGCCGTGAAGGCCTCCCAGGAGGTCCAGCGATGGCGGTAGAGGCCCTCGTAGAGCTGGTCCCCCCGGAAGGCCGGCTCCCCCCAGGCCCGCATCAGGTCCCGCAGGGCCCCCCGGCCCAGGCCCGCCAGGTTGGGGCGGGCCTCCCGGGCCAGCTCCGGCGCGGGCCGGTCCCAAGCCTGGGCCATCAGTCCTCCAGCCGGATGCGGAAGGTCCGCAGGAAGGCCCGGTCCTCCTCGGACCATTCCAGCAGGTGTTCCTCCTCGGAGCGCGGGCTGACGGAGATGGAGGCCTCCAGGGAGAGGGCCAGCTCGTAGCCCTCGCCCTGGATGCGCTGGGCCAAGGCCCGGCTTTCGGGATCGTTCACCAGGGCCTGGACCAGGGCCTCCCCCAGTTCGTCCACCAGCCTGCGCACGTTGTCGGGGATGTCCATGGGAGGCTCCAGCACCCCAGTGTACGTCGCGGGCCCGGGGCGGGGATCCCGCCGGGGGCTCATCCCAGCCGGAACCATTCCTTGATTTGGCCGGTCCAGCACTCCCGTGCGGCCCGGTGCTCCTCGGGGCTGAGGGGGGTGC
>CAYSXG010000289.1:0-4711 GCA_964434895.1 uncultured Solibacteraceae bacterium
TGGCGTCCAACGCCACGATTCAGGTGCACGGCAACTCCGCGTTCACCGGGGATGTCCGAATCGCCCAGCTGACCCGCATCGAGGGCCATATTCCCCGCCATGCGCAAACCCCGGGGGTGGCGCCAGGGCCATCAGGCCTTCACACCCACCCCCACGGGCCCGAGGCTGCGGGCCGGTTGCCACCGCCTCTCCCCGCGATTGAGGCGGCGCCCGTCCAGGCTGCCCCGGTGGGCCATGGCGTCCCCGAAGGTGCGCTGGAGATCGTCCGGTGTGAGAAAGTCCCGTCCCTCCAGCCAGGCCTCGGCCTGGGAGAGGGAGACCCACTGGCGTACCGCGCGGGTGGAGCAGAAGGAGCCCTCCTCCCGCAGCCGCGCCGCCACCCGGGCGATGTAGTCCAGGACCGCCGCCGAAAGGCGCACCTGGTGCACCAGGTCCCGGGCCCGGACCCAGCCCCCGGGGTCCAACACGGGACCCAGGTCCTGGAGCCTCATGGATCCGGCCTCCCCCCGCAGGATCTTGCGCTCGGCCTCCGTGTCCGCGTAGCCCATGTGGAGCACGCAACTGAAGCGGTCCAGCTGGCTTTCAGGCAGGGGGAAGGTCCCCGCGTGGTCCATGGGGTTCTGGGTGGCGATGACGAAGAAGGGGTCCGGCAAGGGGTGGGTGGCGCGGTCCAGAGTGACCTGGCCTTCGGTCATGACCTCCAGCAGGGCGGACTGGGTCTTGGGGCCGATGCGGTTGAGCTCGTCCAGCAGCAGCACGTTGGCGAAGACGGGGCCCGGCTGGAAGCGGAATTCCCGGTGCTCGGCGTCCCAAAGGTGCACCCCCAGCAGGTCCGAGGGCAGCAGATCGTTGGTGCCCTGCACCCGCTGGAAGCCCCCCCCCATGATGCGGGCCAGGGCCTTTGCCAAGGTGGTCTTCCCCACGCCGGGGAGGTCCTCCAGCAGCACGTGGCCGCCCGCCAGCAGGGTCGCGAGGGCGCGCCTCACCTGGATCTCCTTGCCGACCACCACTTCTTTCAGCTGGACGAGGCCCCGCCTCACCCGCTCGAGGGTGTCGGCGTCCCGCTGGATGGGGTCGGAGGTCATGGGCGCTCCCTTCTCCACTATGCCTCCTCCAGGGGGATCCCGTGCTCCCTCAGCCGCTGGCCCAGGGTGCGCAGGGAGATGCCTAGGGCCTCGGAAACGCGGCACAGGTCCCAGTCCCCCTCCTGCAGGGCCCGGCGCAGCAGGGCCCCCTCCGCCTCCCGCCCCAGGGCCTTCACCATGGCCTCCAGGGAGCCCCGCTCGGGCCAGGGGAGCAGGAGGCCGCGGCCCCCGGGGCGGGAGGGTTCCGGCAGGCTCGCGATCAGGGGCCCCGGGGCCTCCTCCAGCACCCGCCGCACCACCCATCCCAGCTCCCGGACATTGCCCGGCCAGGGGCGGCTCAGCACCTGCTTTTCCGCAGGACGGTCCAGGACCGGGGCGGAGCGGCCCTGGCGGCGGGACTCCGCCTGGAGCAGGGCCCGGAACAGGGGGAGGAGATCCTCCTTCCGAGCGCTCAGGGGGGCCACCTCGAAGGTGAGGACCCCCAGGCGTAGCCTCAGGGATTCCGGCAGGGCCCCCAGATCCCGGCATCCCCCCATCCAGTGGAGGCCTTGGCCCAAAGGGGACTCCAGGGCCCGGAGCAGGTCCGGCAGGCGCGAGGGGGGGAGGGCGTCCAGGCCCGGCACGTAGACGCTCCCCCCCTGGAGGGAGCGGAGGGCCTGCGGGTCCACCTGCTCCGGGGCCAGGCTGGCCGCGACCAAGGCGCGGTAGGGAGCCCGGGGATGGCGCAGAAGGTGGAGGCGCCGGGCGCAGCGGCCCCGCCCGGCGCCCTCCCCCCCCACGAAGATCACGGCCGCGTCCGAATCCGCGGCTCGGACGAGGCCCTCCTCCAGGGTTCTCATGGCCGGGGAGAGGGCCACCCAGGGCTCCTGGGGATCCGGCGGGGGGGCCCCCACCAGGGCCGTGAGCCGATCGATGAGGGCCAGGAAGACCTCCAAGTCGAAGGGCTTGGGCAGGAAGTCGTCGGCCCCCAGCCGCATGGCCTCCACGATGTCCTTGGGCTCCCCGAAGGCCGACATGAGCACCACCCGCAGATCCGGCCTCAGGCGGCGGCCCCGGCGGATCAGCTCCAGCCCGCTGAGGCCCGGCAGGCGCAGGTCCGTGACCAGGACCTGGAAGGCCTCCTCCCCCAGCCAGTCCAGGGCCTCCTGGGGGTCCCCGGTGGCCCGCACCTCCCAGGAGCTTTCCGCCAGGGCCTGGACCAGCAGACGCCGGAAGCTGTCCTTATCCTCCACCAGCAGGAGACGCATGGGTAGAAGCTAACACCCCGGGGTCATAGGCCGCAGCCTTCGATGAAGCGCCGGGACTGGCCCAGGGCCTGGGCCTCGAAGAGGGCGCCCCCATCCACGAGGTGGAAGCCCTGGGCCCGGATCCAGGCGGCGAAGGCGGTCTCCTCCTTGTAGATCCACTCCACCCCCCAGGCCAGGCTGGGCCGGGCCGCCTCCAGGGCCTCCGGGAAGGGGAGCGGGTCCCCGGCCTTCATGCCCAGGCTGGTGGCCTGGATCACTCCCCGGGGGGCCAGGCGACGGAGGGCTTCCAGATCCGGCGGAGCCTTGCGGGAGACCTGGAGGAAGGGGCGGCCGGCCTCCCTCAGGACCTCCGCCGTGCTCGCGGCCACCCCCCCATCCCCCAGCACCAGCACGGACCCGGAAGGAAGCCCCCGAAGGGCCTCCTCCAGCGCCTCGGCGTCGGTATTGGCCCCCCGCCAGGCCTCTCCGGGGCCCCGGCGCCAAAGGGTGTTCAGGGGCCCCTCCAGGCCCAGGGCCCGGGGAAGGTCCTCCTTCAGAGGGGCCGTGACGCTGAGGCCCAGCAGGTCCAGGGCCTCCATGGCCTCCACGGCCTCCTCCGCCTCCCCGCATTCCAGGGGCAGGTAGAGCAGGTCCTTGAACTGCCGCTGGAAGGCCGCGTTGTGGAAGGCCGGGCCCCGGGAGTGCAGGACCGGGGAGCCCAGGACGCCGCAGAGGCCGTAGCCGGGATGCAGCTTGGCAAGCCGCCAGGCCCGCAGGACGGAGAGCGGGATCTGGCCCGGGGCGGCGGGGGGGCCGTCGTCGGGCGCGGCATAGGTGAAGCGCCCGCCCCAGGCCGCCTGGAGGCAGCGGCTGGGGAGTCCCTTGGGCCCCATCAAGAAGGCGCTGAGGGGCAGGTTGAGGTCCCGGGCCCGGGCCAGGGGGGCCCTGAGCCGAGCGTTGTCCGCCAGGCGCTGGGCCCACCCCACCCACTTGAAGGCCTCCCCCTCCGGCAGGCCCTCCATGCGCTCGGGCAGATCGAAGACGCCGGGCCCCACGTGCACCGAACGCAGCAGGCGGACGTGGGTCCGATGGGCCTCAAGCCAGGCGGGGACCTCCAGCTCCCATTCCAGGTCCACCCAGGCCGGACGGGACTCCACCGCCTCCCGCAGGCGCCCCAGCCTCCCGGCCTCGTCGGCCTCGGGCCAGCGCCCCCCCTCGCTTTCCCGCCGGCAGGTCACCAGGCAGCGGCGGCGGAGGGCGGAGACCAGGGCCCCGGGCTCCTCCTCCGGAAAGAGGTCCAACCGCAGCTCCGGCAGGGCCTCCTCCGGCAGTTCCGCGGCGCAGGCGAGGGCCGCCTCCCAGGTGGGATGGGAGAGGGTGACGACGAAATAGGGGAGCGGGATCATGGCGAGGACTCAGCGGCGCTTGGCGGCCTGCCAGGCGGCCTCCATGTCCTCGAGGCTGCGCCGTTCCCAGCCCCCGGCGCCACGTGCGTCGTCCTCCACCCGCTCGAAGCGGCCCTTGAAACGCGCCATCTGCCGCCGCAGGGCCCGGTCCGGGTCCACCCCCATCTTCCGCGCCCACTGGACGAGGGAGAACAGGACGTCGCCGAATTCCTCCTCCACCCGCACGGGGTCGCTTTCGGCCTGGAGCTCGGCGATCTCCTCCCGCACCTTGTCCAGGACCCCCGCCAGGTCCGGCCATTCGAAACCCACCTTGGCGCAGCGATGGCCGATCTCCAGGGCCTCCTCCAGGGGGGAAAGGCTCGCGGCCAGGCCCTCCAGGAGCCTGCGCTCCCCGGGCAGCCCCCGCTCGGAACGCTCCTGGGCCTTGATGGCCTCCCAGGCGGAAAGGACCCCTTCGGCCCCGTCCACCTCCGCCTCCCCGAAGACGTGGGGGTGCCGCCTCACCAGCTTGTCCACCACGGCCTCCTCCACGTCGTGCAGATCCCAGGCCCCGCGATCCGCGGCCATCTGCGCGTGGAAGACCACCTGCAGCCAGAGATCCCCCAGTTCCTCCCGAAGATGGCGCTCCGAGGCCTCCTCCCCGGGCACGTGGGCCGCCAGCGCGTCCAGCACCTCCGCGGCCTCCTCCCGGAGGTACTTGGCCAGGCTCTGGTGGTCCTGCCGAAGATCCCAAGGGCAGCCCCGGACCGGCTGGCGAAGGGCGGACATGAGGGCGCGAAGGGTGCGGGGGGCCATGGAAAATCCTCCCATGAGGGGGTCCGGCACCCAAGGACCGCCCGTTCACCCCCGGAAAGGATCCCTCCGTCCCCCCCGCCGCCCCGCTCGCCGGTTCGGGGCTAAGGTCGGTCCCGGACCTGGCAATCTGAGAATTCCGAGGTCCCGTCTCCCCCTCCACCCCCCCCCTTTTCCTGCGCAGTTCTGCTGCACCGACCCC
>CAYSXG010000290.1:0-4710 GCA_964434895.1 uncultured Solibacteraceae bacterium
TCGATTGGCTCCGGTGGAGGGATTTGAACCCCCGACATCCTGATTAACAGTCAGGCGCTCTAACCAACTGAGCTACACCGGATCGGTCAGAACGAATAGAATACCGGAAACCGGGGAGGATTCAAGCGGGGAACCCGGGAGCCCGGCCTAGCCCTTTTGCAGCTCCATGAGGATTTGGCGGGCGCAGGCCTTGAGCGTCTCGATGACACCGGTGCCCTGGTTGGCCACGGCCTCGATCATGGGCTCGCTCCGGAAGCGGAGCAGGCGCTCCATCTCCTCGGCCGCGGTGGCGCTGGGCATGTCGCGCTTGTTGAGCTGCAGCACGTAGGGGATGGTCCGGATATCGAACCCGTTGTCCTTGAGGTTGGTCGCCAGGTTGGCGATGGACTCGATGTTCGCTTCCATGCGCGGACGCTGGCTGTCGGCCACGAAGATGACCCCGTCGCAGCCCCGCAGGATGAGCTTGCGGCTGGCGTCGTAGAACACCTGGCCTGGCACGGTGTAGAGGTGGAAGCGCACCTTGAAGCCCTTCACCGTCCCCATGTCCAGGGGCAGGAAGTCAAAGAAGAGGGTGCGGTCGGTTTCCGTGGCGAGGGAGACCAGCTTGCCCCGCTTGTCGGGGTTGGCCTGTTCGTGGATCCACTGGATGTTGGTGGTCTTTCCACACAGGCCGGGGCCGTAGTAGACGATCTTGCAGTTGATCTCGCGGGAGGCGTAGTTGATGAAGGTCATGGGCCGTCCCGCCTCAATCGCCGAACAGCTTGTCGATGTCGTCGTCGGTGATCTCGGAGAAGGGGCTTTCGAACTTGGCGGCCCCGTCGGACTGGGTCTGGGCGCGGGTCTCCACCTGGTCGAAGATCTCCTGCAGTTCCCGACTGGCCTTCTTCACCCGAAGGCGCACGAGGGCCAGGCTGGAATTCTGGTCGAAGATGACCACGAGGATGCCGCGCTTGCCCACGATGGAGATGTGGAGGTTGTCCTTTTCGCCTTCGTGGAAGAGCAGGCTGAATTCCTTCTCCCCGATGAGTTTGGCGAGTCCGTCCGTGGCGGCCACGTTCCCGGCCGTGAGGGAGGCCAGGCTGGTGGCGTCGATGCTGTGCACGTCCCCACTGGCCGCGATCTGCTGGCCGTTCTTGTCCACGAGGAAGACCACCTTAGCCGCCGCGTCGCGCTGCAGGCGGCCGCAGATCTCCTGGAGCTGCTTGAACTCCTCCTCGTACATGACGAGATCCAGTTTGGCCACGCCGACCTCCGGGGACTGAGCTACGAGGATACCGTACTCAGTAGCCTCCCGAGGGGAGGGATGCTTCGCCCCGGACCACGGCCAGGGAGGCCGAAAGGCCCAGGCGGGTGGCCCCCGAACGAACCATTTCCAGGGCCTGCTCCCGGTTTCGGATGCCCCCGGAGGCCTTCACCCCCAGGGCCTCCCCGACCGTTTCCCGCATGAGGCGGACGGCGGGGGCAGTGGCTCCGGCGATGGAAAAGCCGGTGGAGGTTTTCACGAAGTCCAGCCCCGCCTCCGCCGCCAGGGAGCAGGCGGTACGGATCTCCTCCTCGGTGAGCAGGCAGGTCTCGAGGATCACCTTCAGGACGAGGGGGCGGGGCACGGTCCGGCGCAGGGCCCTGAGGTCCTCGGCCACGGCTTCCCGGGCCCCGGAGTTACGGGCCCCCACCGCCAACACCATTACCACCTCCCCGGGCCCCGGATTTCAGGGCGCCCACCGCCAGCACCATGTCCACCTCCTCGGCCCCCGCTCGGAGGGCCGCCTCCGCCTCGAAGGCCTTGGCGGAGGTGAGGGTGGCCCCTAATGGGAACCCCACCACGGTACAGGTGCGGACGCCACTCCCGGCCAGGCGGGCGGAGGCTTCGGCCACCCACCAGGGGTTGACGCACACCGACGCGAAGCCCTGTTCCAGGGCCTCGCCGCAGAGCCTATCCACGTCCTGCTTCGTGGCCTCGGGCCGAAGGAGGGTGTGATCGACGAGGCCGGAGAGATCCAGGTCCGCCGGCAGTTCGTCCCATGCCTTTTCCCGAAGGCCTTCTAGCGTGAGGATCAGGGCGGCCTGGGACCCTCCGGCCAACAGCCGGGGTCGCAGGGGCCTTCCCCCCCAGCGGGCGAGCACTTCGGAGGCGCGGGTCTTGAGATCGCTCATCTTCCAACTATCTCATGGGCTCCTGTACCGGGACTCGATCGGAGCGTCCCAAAAAGAACGGGCCCCGATGGGGCCCGTTCCGGTCGCGAGGAAGTGATTACTTCTTCTTCTCGTCCTTCTTCTCATCCTTCTTGTCGGCCTTCTTCTTGTCGGCCTTCTTCTCATCCTTCTTCTCGTCCTTCTTGTCGGCCTTCTTCTCGTCCGAGGTCAGGGCGTGCTTCTCGGCGGCGGGAGCGGCCTCGGCCTTCTTGGCGTGCTTCTTGTGCTTCTTCTTGCCTTCGGCCTTGGGGGCCTCGGGCTTCTTCTCGTCCTTCTTCTCGTCGGCGACGAGGGCGCCCTTCTTCTCTTCCTTCTTCACGTCCTTCTTATCGGCCTTCTTGTCGCCCTTCTTCTCGACCTTGTCGGCCTTCGGGGCGGGAGCCTTCTCGGCCTTCTTGGCGTCGTCGGCGAAGACGGGGGAGATCAGCGCGGCGGCCACGAGGAGGGCAGCAAGCTTCTTCATGGGGAATTCCCTTTCTGAGGACCCGACACGGCGGGTATTCGGTTGCGGGAATCTAAAGCATGAAGCGGGCCAAGTTGAATTTGGTTGATTGTAAAGGGCTTATGTATTTGCAAGGAGCAGGCGTGGTGTTGGTTTATGCAACTCGTTGCATCGCGCAACACGCCTTTGCGGGCTCAGCCCTCGTCGTGACCCTCCCCGAGGCCCAGGTCCTTGAGCTTGCGGTACAGGGTCGTGCGATCCTTCCCGAGGATCTCGGCGATGCGGCTTTTCTTGTTCTCGTGCTTGAGGAGCACCTGGATGTACCTGCGCTCCAGCTCCTCGAGGGTGGGGAGCCGGCTCCATCCTTCGATGAGCTCCAGGAGGGGCGCCGGAGCCCCCGGGAGGCGCACCTCCATGCCCCTCAATTCCTCGCGGACCTTGGGGGGAAGGTCGTCCGGGGCGATCTCCCGACCGCGGCTCAGCTGGGTGAGATGCTCCACCACGTTGCCCATTTCGCGCACGTTACCAGGCCAGGAATACTGCTCCAGGAGGGCGCGGGCGTCCTCCCGGATGGCGTAGGCCACGCCGTCCTTCCGGCTGGCCTCCGTGAGGAGATGATCGAGGAGCAGGCGGATGTCCGTGACGATCCGGCCGTTCTGGGGATCCCGGGAAAAACGTTCGCGGATGGGGGGAACCCGGATCTCCACGACGCTGAGGCGGTAGTAGAGGTCCTCGCGGAATTTCCCCTCCTTCACCATCTGGGACAGGTCCCGATTGGTGGCGGCGAGAACCCGGACGTCCACCTTGACGGTCTTCGTCCCCCCGACCTTCCGGACCTCCTGTTCCTGGAGGACCCGTAGCAGGCGGACCTGGAAACTGGGGCTGGTCTCCCCGATCTCGTCCAGGAAGATGGTTCCGCCCGTGGCCTCCTCGAAAAGCCCCTTCTTCTCGCTGATGGCCCCGGTGAAGGAGCCCTTGGCGTGCCCAAAGAGCTCCGATTCCAGCAGGGTTTCCGTGAGGGCCCCGCAGTTCACCGCCACGAAGGGCTTGTCCTTGCGGTCGCTGCTGCCGTGGATGGTCTGGGCCACCAACTCCTTGCCGGTGCCGCTCTCCCCGATGATGAGGACCGTCGTGCGGGAGGCCTGGAGGCTGGCGATGGTCTTGTAGACCTCCATCATCTTGGGGCTGGATCCGATCATCACGCTGCGGGGGCCCTTGGGGGCCTCGGATCGGGTGCCGCCGCCCTTACCGGCCTTGGCCACCAGGGCCCGCTTGACCAGGGCCTTGAGCTCTTCGTTGTTCCAGGGCTTGGACAGGAAGTCGAAGGCCCCCTCCCGCACGGCCTCCAGGGCCTTTTCCAGGGTCCCGAAGCCCGACAGCAGGATCACTTCCACGCCCAGGGGCTTCGCGAAACGCAAGAGGTCCAAGCCATCCAGGCGGGCCTCGAGGTTGATATCCGAAAGCATGAGGTCGAAGGTCCGGCTCTCCAGGAGCCGCTGAGCCTCGTCGGGCCGCGTAGCCTTGGCCACCTCGAGACCCATGTCCCCCAGGAGCTCGTCCAGGAGCTCGCAGGTTTCCCGACTATCGTCCACCACCAGTACCCGAGCCATGCTCACCTCGATCCACCCATATCACAGGAGTATGGTGCTCAGGCAGCAAGAGGCGTACCATCGGTCCATAACTCCTGAGGTGTTCCATGCATCAGTTTCTGCGTTTCGGCGTGGCCTTGTTCCTGTCGGCGGCCGGGGCCTTCGCATCCGACCTCACCATCAGCATGAGGGGCACCGGCAAGTACAACGACGGCCCCCAGACCCAGTTCTGGTCCGAGCACTTCATGCGCACGAACATTCCGGGGGCCCGCCGGGACACCATGATCGACTACGACAAGGGGGCCATGTACACCATCGACCACAACAAGAAGACCATCGAGCTCTTCCTGTGGGACGACCTGGAGGCGGCGGTGGAGGGGATGGCCAAGCAGTTCAAGAACGTGCCCCCCGAGGTGCTGGCCATGATGCCGGGCGGGGGCGGTCAGGTCACCGTGGAGGAGGGCGGAAAGGTGGTCGTTGCGGGGC
>CAYSXG010000291.1:0-4704 GCA_964434895.1 uncultured Solibacteraceae bacterium
CCAAGGTAAAGGCGGCCAGCAGTTTGAAGCCCATGCCGGGATTGGCCACCACGCTCTCGCCCATGCCCTGGGCGAGGGAGGCGATGCCGAAGCCCTGCACCATGGCCAGGAGCACCGTGAGGTAGCGGGTCCATTGGTTCAGCTTCTGCCGGCCGGCCTCGCCCTCCTTCTTCTGGAGATTCTCCAGGGTGGGGATGACAGCGCCCAGCAGCTGGAAGACGATGCTGGAAGTGATGTAGGGGGTGATCCCCAGGGCGAACACCGAGAATTTCTTGAAGGCGCCTCCGGAGAAGAGATCCACCACGTTGAGCAGATCACCGGCCTTCCCCAGGTTCTTGGCGAGAGCCTCGGCGTTCACGCCCGGAACGGAGACGTGGACGCCGAGACGGTAGATCACCAGGAGCACCAGCGTGAAGAGCAGGCGCTTGCGGACTTCCGGGTTCGTGAAAATCTGCCGTAGGGTATTCATCCAGGGAGGGCCTTATTCGGCCTGGCAGGACGTGGGGGGCTCCTGAATGGTGCCGCCCTTGGCCAGTACGGCCTCGCGGGCACCCTTCGTCACGCGGTCGGCCACCACGGTCACCTTCTTGGTGAGCTCGCCGCTGGCCAGGACCACGATGCGCTCGATCTTGGAGTTCACGAGCTTCTTGTCCCGGAGGGCTTCGAGGCAAACCGTATCTCCGTCCGCGAAGTGGGTGGAGATGAAGGAGAGCGTCAGCTCCTTGGTGGGGGGGGCGAAGATGTTGGTGAAACCGCGCTTGGGCAAGCGTCGCACCAGGGACATCTGGCCGCCTTCGAAGCCGCGCTTGGACTTGTAGCCGGAGCGGGACTTCTGGCCGTTTTCACCGCGGCCGGCGGTCACGCCATTGCCGGAACCAGGGCCGCGGCCGATGCGCTTCTTTTTCTTCACCGCACCAGCGGCGGGCTTGAGTTCGTTCAGCTTCATAATTTACCCCTTCACCGTCACGCTGATCAGGTAGGGAACGAGCTTCACCATGCCGTGGATGTTGGCAGTGTACTCGACTTCCTTTTGGTCACCGGGCTTCTTGAGACCGAGGGTCTGGGTGAAGGCACGGTGCTTGGGAACGGTGGAAATGGTGGAGCACTTGAGGGTCAGGATGACCTTCTTGCCGAAGAGTTCGGGAGTAGGCAGCTGGGACATCTTAGGCCTCCGCCTGATCCAGGCCACGGTTGGTGAGGACCGTGTAGGGATCCATGAGGTTCTCGAGCCCCGAGAAGGTGGCGCGAACCACGTTGTGCGGGTTGGAGGAACCAAGGCTCTTGGTGAGCACGTTGTTGATGCCGGCGGCTTCCATGATGGCGCGTACCGCGGCGCCAGCGATGATGCCGGTACCTTCGGGGGCGGGCTTCATCAGCACCGAGCCGGAGCCAAAGGCGCCGGTGATCGGGTGAGGAATGGAGCCGTTCGGGGTCACGGGGACCTTGATCATGTTGCGCTTGGCGGCCTCGATGCCCTTCTTGATGGCGGAAGGCACTTCGAGGGCCTTGCCCAGGCCGAAGCCAACCTTGCCCTTGCCGTCGCCCACGACCACCAGCGCGGAGAAGGAGAAGTTCTTGCCCCCCTTCACCACCTTGGTGACCCGGCCCACGTAGATGACCTGGTCCTTGAACTCGGACTGCGGCGCCTGTTCGTTCTTGTTATCAGCCACGGTAGCCATGCTCCCTCCCCTTAGAACTGGAGCCCGGCTTCGCGGGCGCTGTCAGCCAGCGCCTTGACGCGGCCGTGATAGACGTAGCCATTGCGGTCGAAGACCACCGCGGTGATGCCCTTCTCCTTCAGACGGGCGGCGATGCGGGCACCGACGGCCTTGGCGGCTTCGATGTTGGCCCCGTTCTTCAACTGCTCACGCAGCTCCTTCTCCAGGCTGGAGGCGGAGGCCAGGGTGATGCCCTTAGCGTCGTCGACGGCCTGAACGTAGATGCGCTTCAGGGACTTGTAGATGGTGAGACGGGGGCGCTCGGCGGTCCCGCTCACGCGGCCGCGGATGCGCAGCTTGGTCTTTTCGCGGCGAATCTTGATTTCGTTAGCCATGGTTCACCCTTACTTTCCGGTCTTGCCGGCCTTGCGGCGGATGACTTCACCGGTGTACATGACGCCCTTGCCCTTGTACGGCTCGGGCTTGCGGAACTTCCGGATATCGGCGGCCACCTGGCCCACCAACTGGCGGTCGGCGCCGGACACCACGATGTGCGTGGTCTTCTCGACGGCGATGGCGATGCCCTGGGGGGCGTCGTAGAGGATGGGATGGCTGTAGCCCAGGTCGAGGCGCAGCTTGGCGCCCTCCATCGCGGCCTTGTAGCCCACGCCAACCATGTCCAGCTCCTTCTTCCAGCCCTCGGTCACGCCGACGACGGCGTTGTTGAGGAGGGCCCTGGAGAGGCCGTGGTAGGCACGGGTCTGGGCCTGATCGTCCGCCCGATTGAGGGTGATGGAGTCGGCCTGGATGTCGAGGGTGATCCCGGCGGGGATCGGGCAGGTCAGCTTGCCCTTGGCTCCTTCGACGACGGCCTCAGCCCCGTTGACGCTCACTTTGACGCCTTTCGGCAGCGTCACTGGCTTTTTTCCGATTCGAGACATGTTGAATCCTTGGAATGGAAGATTTGGAATAACGCGACGGCGGTTCGCCGCACGTCCTACCAGGAGAGAACTACCAGACGTGCGCGAGAACCTCGCCGCCCACGTTCTGCGTCTTGGCGTCCTTGCCCGTCAGCAGCCCCTTGGGGGTGGGGAGGATGGCGATGCCGAGGCCGCCGTTGACTTCGGGGATCCCCTTGACGCCGGCGTAGATGCGCAGGCCGGGCCGCGAGACGCGCTTCAGACCGTGGATGACGTTGGCCTTGTCCTTGAGCCACTTGAGGTTGACGATGAGGTAGCTACGCCCCTCGTGGTCCACCTTCTTGAAGCCGTGGATGTAGCCCTCCTGGTGAAGGATGGCCGACAGGCGCTCCTTCATGGAGCTGGCGGGCACCACGACGGCGTCGTGGCCGGCCTGGATGCCGTTGCGGATGCGGGTGAGGTAATCAGCAATAGGATCGGTGTACATGGTCCTTTTCCTTTCCCTTACCAGCTGGACTTCTGGACGCCGGGCAGCTCACCCGCGAGGGCGTGCTTCCGGAAGCAGAGACGGCAAAGGTCGAATTTCCGCATGAAGCCCCGGGGGCGGCCGCAGGCCTTGCAGCGGTTGCGGTGCTGGGTGGAGAACTTGGGCTTGGAGGCGTCCTTGTACTTCTTAGCAATGCGAGCCATGGTCGGTCTCCGGACTACTTGCGGAAGGGCATGCCGAGCTGGCCCAGCAGGGCGCGGGCCTCGGCATCGTTCTTGGCGCTGGTGACGAAGGTGATGTTCATGCCCTTGAGCTTGTCCACCTTGGCGTAGTCGATCTCCTGGAAGATCAGCTGGTCCTTGAGACCCAGGGTGAAGTTGCCACGGCCGTCGAAGGACTTGGTGGGCACGCCGCGGAAATCGCGGACGCGAGGCAGGGACAGGGACACCAGGCGGTCGAAGAACTCCCACATGCGGGGACCGCGCAGGGTCACCATGCAGGCGATGGGCATGCCCTCGCGCAGCTTGAAGCTGGCGACGCTCTTCTTCGCCTTGCGGGTGATGGCCTTCTGGCCGGCGATGGCCGTGAGTTCGTCGACGGCCACGTCCAGAACCTTGATGTTCTGGATGGCGTCGCCCACGCCCATGTTGATAACGATCTTCTCGAGCTTGGGCACCTGCATCGCGCTGGTGTAACCAAACTCCTGCTTGAGGGCGGGCACCACTTTCGAGACGTAGTGGGCCTTCACCCGCGGCGTCGGGCCGCTCTGCTGCATACTTGCCTCCATTTCCGTGGGACGACGACGCCCCAGGGGTTCGGGAGAGCGAGGGGGCTTGGGAGGACTCCCGTTTCCCCTCATCCTCGGTTGTCAAAATCTCCGCCCCGTCGCCGAGGCGGAAAGAACATCTTCCCAGCCCGGCCGGGAAAAGGGAATGAAAATTTTACTTGGCGGCCCGCTTGCGGGTCGGCTTGCCGTTGGCGTCCAGCATCATCACGTTGGAAGCGTGGATGGGGGCCTCCTTCGTGATCAAGCCGCCGCCTTCCCCGGTCTGAGGATCGGGCTTCGTGGCCTTCTTCATGACATTGATGCCGGCCACGGTCACGCGGTTGTCCGCGGGGTTGACCTTGACGATCTCGCCGGTCTTGCCCTTGTCCTTGCCGGTGATGACGACGACCTGGTCGCCCTTCTTGAGCTTCATGGTGGCCATTAGAGCACCTCAGGGGCGAGGGAAACGATCTTCATGTACTTGCGCTCGCGGAGCTCGCGGGCCACGGGTCCGAAGACGCGGGTGCCCACGGGCTCGCCGTCCTTCTTGATGATGACGGCGGCGTTCTCGTCGAAGCGGATGTAGGAGCCGTCCTTGCGGCGGTAGGCCTTGCGCTGGCGGACGATGACCGCCTGCACCACGGCCTTCTTCTTCACGGTGCCGCCGGGGATGGCTTCCTTCACGGAGGCAGTGATGACGTCGCCGAGCTGGGCGGTCTTGCCCACCCCGCCGCCCAGCGGCAGGATGCAGCAGATCTTCTTGGCGCCGGAATTGTCGGCGACGGTAAGCATGGTTCCCATCTGGATCATGTGAGCTCCTTACTCGCCGGCCTTCTGGACGATCTCGAGGACCGTCCAGCGCTTGCGCTTGGA
>CAYSXG010000292.1:0-4694 GCA_964434895.1 uncultured Solibacteraceae bacterium
GGGCGGGGGGACTGGCCGGGGGGGGGAGGTGGGGGGGCCCTCCGCGGCCCTGGCGCCCCTCGAAGTGGCGGTTGCTGGGGCTGGCGCAGCGTTCCCCAGGTTCCAGGCGGTCCCCGTTCATGGCCAGGCACATGGAGCATCCGGGCTCCCTCCACTGGAAGCCGGCCTCCTTGAAGATGGCGTCGAGGCCCTCGGCCTCCGCCTGCCGCCTCACCTGCCCGGATCCGGGTACCACCAGGGCCTGGACCCGCTCCGCCACCTTGCGTCCCCGGGCGACGGCGGCGGCGGCGCGCAGGTCCTCGATGCGGCCGTTGGTGCAGCTTCCGATGAAGACCTTGTGCACCGGCAGGCCCTGGAGGGGGATGCCGGGCCTCAGGCCCATGTAGTCCAGGGCCCGCTCCATGGCGGCCCGAAGGGCGGGGTCCGCCACCTCCCCCGGATCCGGCACTCGCCCGCGGATGGGGAGGGCCGCGTCGGGGCTGGTGCCCCAGGTGACCTGGGGCTCCAGGCCGTCGAGGTCCAGGCTGAACTCCCGGTCGAAGGTGGCCCCCGGATCGCTGTGCAGCCGCGCCCAGCGCGCCAGGGCCGCCTCCCGGCGGGGACCCGCCGGCGCCCAGGGGCGGTCCCGGAGGTAGGCGAAGGTGGCTTCGTCCGGAGGGACCAGGCCCGCCCGCGCTCCCGCCTCGATGCTCATGTTGCAGAGGGTCATGCGGCCCTCGACGCTGAGGGCGGACACGGCCCTTCCCGCGTATTCGATCACGTGGCCGGCGGCCCCGGCGGCCCCCAGGCCGGCGACGAGGCCCAGGGCCAGGTCCTTGGGGCCCACGCCGGGGCCCAGGCGCCCCTCCAGGCGGACCCGGAGGTTCCGGGCCTTCCTCGCCCGCAGGGTCTGGGTGGCGAGCACGTGCTCCACCTCGCTGGTGCCGATGCCGAAGGCCAGGGCCCCGAAGGCCCCGTGGGTGCTGGTGTGGCTGTCCCCGCAGACCAGGGTGGTGCCCGGGAGGGTGAAGCCCTGCTCGGGCCCCAGCACGTGGACGATGCCCTGGCGATCGTCCTCCAGCTCCACGTAGGGGACGCCGAAGTCCGCGCAATTGGTCCGGAGGGCCTCGATCTGGGCGCGGGAGACGGGATCTTCGATGCCCCGATCCCGATGGAGGGTGGGCACGTTGTGGTCCGCCACCGCCAGCGTGGCCTCGGGCCGCCGCACGCGGCGCCCCGCCCGCCGCAGCCCCTCGAAGGCCTGGGGGCTGGTGACCTCGTGGACCAGGTGGCGGTCGATGTAGAGGAGGTCGGCGCCTCCCCCCAGGTCCCGCACCACGTGGGCGTCCCAGATCTTGTCGTAGAGGGTCCTCGGCTTCGCTGCCGCGTTCATGCTGCCTCCTCGCGAGGGCGGGGCCCTCTTTGGATCTTCGTGGCGCCCTCAGGCCGCTCCGGGCCCGTCCTTCTCGCCGTTGGGGGGGCGCCGCTGCACCAGGTCCAGGAAGGCCCTCGCGGCGTGGGAGAGGTTGCGCTCCCGGCGGAAGACCATGCGGAGCACCTTCTCCACCTTGATCTGCTTCACGGAGGCGACGGCCAGGCGCCCCTCCCGTGCCGCCTCCTCCACCGTGAGGTGGGGCAGGATGGCCAGGCCCGCGCCCCGGGCCACGAAGTCCTGGATGGTCTGGAGGGTGGCCAGCTCCGTGTGGATGCTGAGGGGCACCCCCTCGTCGGCGAAGATCTCCAGGATCCGCCGCCGCATGGGCGTGTTGGCGTTGTGGGCCACGAAGGCCTCCTGGCCCAGCTCCCGGATGTCCACGGTCCGGCGGGCCGAAAGGCGGTGGCCCGGGGGCATCACGAGCACCATGCGGTCCCGGTGGACCTCGAGGGATTCCAGCTCGGGATGGACGGGGTCGTAGGAAAGGAAGCCGAAGTCCAGGTTGCGCTCGATGACCTCGTGGGGAATGCGCTCGGACAGGGCCCGGTAGACCTGGATCTTGATATCGGGGCTACGCTGGCGGTACTCCAGCAGCAGCTGGGGCAGGAGGTAGAGGGAGGTGCTTTCGTTGGCGCCGATGCTCAGCTTGCCGCGGTGGAGGCCCCGCAGTTCCTGGAAGGCCCCGAGGGCCTCCTCCCGGAGGTTGATCATCCGCTGGGCGTAGGCCAGGAGCAGCTCCCCCGCGTCCGTCAGGGTCCCCCCCTTGCTGGAGCGGTCGAAGAGGGATTCCCCCAGCTCCTCCTCCAGGCGCTTGATGGCGATGCTGATGGCCGGCTGGGTGCGGTAGAGCTTCTCCGCGGCCCGGGAGAAGCTGCGCTCCTGGGCGATGCAGAGGAAGGTCTCCAGTTGGGCCAGGTCCACGCGAACTCCTAGGCCCGGAGTCTAGGTCTTTGTTTTGTCTTATGGAATAATAAAAAATATAAATTTAGCTAATGGTCTCCCTTGGCCTAGGGTGGAGCATCCCGGGGCCTCGCCCGGGAAGTCCCGGAGCTTCGATGGGAGCCGCGCGCATCGCGATCTTCGATACCACCCTGAGGGACGGCGAGCAGTCCCCGGGCTGCAGCATGAACCTGGAAGAGAAGCTGGTCATGGCCCGGCAGCTGGAGGCCCTGGGGGTGGACGTCCTCGAGGCGGGCTTTCCCGTGGCCTCGGAGGACGACTTCGCCGCCGTGCGGGAGATCGCCCGGACCTGTCGTGGGCCGGTCATCGCGGCCCTCTGCCGGGCCCTGCCCGAGGATATCCATCGGGCCTGGGAGGCCCTCGCCGACGCGGACCGGCCGAGGCTCCACACCTTCCTGGCCACCTCCGACCTCCACCTCCGCCACAAGCTCCAGAAGAGCCGGGGGGAGGCCCTGGCCATGGTCCGCCGCGGCGTCCGCGAGGCGCGGGCCCTTTGCCCGGACGTGGAATTCTCCGCCGAGGACGCGACCCGCAGCGACCGGGCCTTCCTGGTGGAGGTCTTCGCCGCGGCCATCGAGGAGGGGGCCACGGTCCTGAACGTGCCCGACACCGTGGGCTACACCGTGCCCGGGGAGTACGCCGACCTCATCGGCCACCTCCGGGAGCGGGTGCCCGGCATCGGGGGGGTGACCCTCAGCGTCCACTGCCATGACGATCTGGGGCTGGCGGTGGCCAATTCCCTGGCGGCGATCCAGGCGGGGGCCCGCCAGGTGGAGTGCACCCTCAACGGCATCGGCGAAAGGGCCGGCAACGCCTCCCTCGAGGAGCTGGTCATGGCCCTGCGGGTGCGCCAGGACGTCCTCCCCTTCGAGACCGGCATCCGGACCGAGGCCCTCTACCGCTCCAGCCAGCTGCTTTCCAACATCACCGGCGTGCAGGTGCAGCCCAACAAGGCCATCGTGGGGCGCAACGCCTTCGCCCACGAAAGCGGCATCCATCAGCACGGGGTCCTCAGCCATCCGTGGACCTACGAGATAATGAGGCCCGAAAGCGTGGGCGTGCGCACCAGCAGCCTGGTGCTGGGCAAGCATTCCGGACGCCACGCCCTGGCCCAGCGCTTCCGGGACCTGGGCTACGAGCTGGGCCGCCCGGCCCTGGACAAGGCCTACAAGCTCTTCGTCAAGCTCAGCGACCAGAAGAAGGAGATCTTCGAGGAGGACCTGCTGGCCATCCTGCAGGACGGCTTCTCCCACGTGCCCGAGATCTTCAAGCTCCGGGCGGTGCAGGCCACCGCGGGCACCGCCTCCGTGGCCACCGCCCTCGTGACCCTGGGGGACGGCCGGGGGGAGCGTACGGAGACCGCCAGCGGGGACGGGCCGGTGAACGCCGTCTGCGCCGCGATGGACAAGCTCACGGGGCTCACCGGCACCCTGCTGGACTTTTCGGTGCGGGGCATCACCGGCGGTCTCGACGCGGTGGGCGAGGTGTTCATGCACGTCGAATTCGAGGGTCGGGCCCATACGGGCAAGGCCGCCAGCACGGACATCGTGGACGCCAGCGCCCGGGCCTACCTCCACGCGGTCCACAAGGCCCTCCACGCCCGCGATCGGGCCCCCGCCTGCGAAACGACGGCCTGAATCTTGCATTAAACAACTCCATTCGGAGGGAACATGACGTCGCCGGATCCGGAACCCGAAGGGCCCATCCCAGGCCAGGAAGGCTTGGAGAAGGAAGTCGAAGCGCCGTCCCCGGAGCAGGACCAGTTCCTCTGGGGCGTGTGATGAGGGC
Organism: uncultured Solibacteraceae bacterium; assembly: GCA_964434895.1. Classification (GTDB taxonomy): domain Bacteria; phylum Acidobacteriota; class Holophagae; order Holophagales; family Holophagaceae; genus CAYSXG01. The sequence continues at coordinate 4,163 of CAYSXG010000292.1, forward strand.
CAGCATCGCGGTACTCCCCGGCGACGGGGTGGGCATCGAAGTGACCCGGGAGGCCCAGGCCTGCCTGGAGCAGGTGGCCCGGCGCTTCGGCCACGCCTTCGGCTTCACCCACCACCCCATCGGGGGAGCGGCCCTGGACGCCTGCGGCCTCCCCCTGCCCGAATCCACCGTCGAGGCCTGCCTGGCCAGCGACGCGGTGCTTCTGGGGGCCGTGGGGGCCCCGCGCTTCGACGGCCTGCCCCCGGAACTGAGGCCGGAGACGGGGCTCCTGGGGCTGCGGGCGGCCCTGGGCGTCTACGCGAACCTGCGCCCGGCGGCGCTCCATCCGGCCCTGGCGGAGGCCTCGCCCCTGAAGGGGGCCCTCGTGCGGGGCGTGGACCTGCTCATCGTCCGGGAGCTCAGCAGCGGCCTCTACTTCGGGACCCCCCGGGGCGTGGAGGGGGGGCGCGCCTTCGACACCATGGCCTACACCGAGGCGGGGGTGGAGCGGGTGGCCCGGGTGGCCTTCCCCCTGGCCCGGCAGCGGCGAGCG
>CAYSXG010000293.1:0-4693 GCA_964434895.1 uncultured Solibacteraceae bacterium
CCGGGCAGGGTGGGGTGCATGGAGGGGTTGCGGCAGGGAGTCCACGCGGGTGGCCTCGAAGGCTGGAAGGGGGAACGTATCGAAGGCCGTTGCGAAAAGGCGGAGGGGGGCTGGGGATCCCAAGGCCCGCAGCACCTGGAAGCCCGTGAGCCCCGGCATCTGGATATCCAGGCAGAGCAGGTCGGGCCCGTGGGCCTCCACGGCGGCCACCGCCTCCAGACCGTCCCGGGCCTCCCCCGCCAGCAGGAAGCGGGGATCCGCCTCCAGCATCCGCCGCAGCTTCGACCGCGCCGGAGCCTCGTCGTCGGCCACCACCACCCGCCAGGGCCTCACGGCAGCGTCTCCAGGGGCAGGCTTACCCGCACCTCCGCCCCACCCGCCGAGCTCCGCCCCAGCTCCAGAGAAGCCTCTTCGCCGTGCAGCAGACGCAGCAGTTCCGCGAGGCCTCGCAGGCCCTGACCCGCCGCGTTCAGCGCCGCCACGGGATCCGCGAAACCTCCCCCGTCGTCCCCCACCGCGAGATGGAGCCGCCCCTCCTCCGCCTTCGCCACCACGGTAATGGCCAGGGCCCCGGGCCGGTCCTGGTTGTGCTTCACCGCGTTCTCCACCAGGCGCTGGAGGGCGAAGCAGGGCACCAGGGCCCGGGCCGGAACCCCATCCAGATCCACGGCCAGGCCCAGGCGTTCCCCGAAGCGGGCCAGCAGCAGGGCCCCGTAGCGCCGCAGGTAGTCCCCCTCTTCGGAAAGGGTCCAGGTGGGCCCGCGCCGCTCCAGACCCGCCCGCAGCAGCTGGCCCAGGTCGCTGAGCAGGGCGTCCGTGCGGGCCAGGTCCTCGTACATCACGGCACTGACGGTGTTCAACGCGTTGAAGAGGAAGTGGGGATCCAGCTGCCCCGTGAGCTGGCGCAGCTGGGCCTCCCGCAGTTCCGCCGCCAGCTGGGCCTGGCGTAGCTGGTCCGCCTGCCGGGCGCGCCAGGCCCGATAGAGCACGAAACCCGCGGCGATGAGGGCATAGGAGGCGCCGTCCTTCATGGCCTCCATGGCCAGGTGCCGGGGCCAGTCCGGGTAGCCGTAGGCCCCCCAGCCCAGCCGGGGATAGAGCAGGAAGCGGGGCGAAAGCATGAGGAAGCTCTTCAGGGCCCAATAGGCCAGCCAGCCCGCCCCGTGCAAGGCCAGGAAGCGGGCCCATCGCCCCGCGGGCTGGGGTGCGTTCAGGGCCACGGTCATGGGGATCCACAGCACCGCCCAGGCCGCCAGAGTCCCGGTGATCTCCCACATCAGGGGCCGGGACCAGGGAATGGAACTGCCACCGGTCTGCATCTCCAGGGCCACGGTGATGCCCCGCCAGATCCCCAGGAAGAGCAGGGCGCCGAAGAGTCCCAGCGCCGTCCCCGGATGAATCCGGAGCCGGCGCCAGCGTGCGGGTGATGAGACAGCCATGGGTCGATTCTAGGCCTCCGCCGGCTGGCCCAGGGGCCGGGAACGCGAAGGGGCGGCGCCCACCGCGGGCCCCATGCCAAAGCAGGGCCGCAGCCAGCTGGAAGCCGCGATGAGTTCGCAAAGGCCCCAGGTGACCAGGAAGGAGGCGAGGGTGATCCAGCCCAACCGGGCCCAGGCGCCCATGGCGGGCTTCAATAAGGGATAGCCCACCCCCAGGATCACGGTCTGGTGGAGGATGTAGAAAGGATAGGCGCGGACCTGCCCGTAGCGCAGCAAGCGTCCTTCCCGGGTGATGGCCCGGCGCGTGAAGCCGAAGATGGCCAGGAGCGCGAGCCAGCTGAAGGCCCACACCGCCAGATGCTCGAAGGGGAAGGGGAATTCGCCGGCGGGCAATAGGGCCGCCAGCAGGAGGCCCGCGAGACCCAGGAAGGCCCAGCGGAGCCGGGTCATGGTTTCCCACACCGCGGGGCAGCGACCCAGCAGGATGCCCACCAGGAAGAGGTAGCCGTAGAACAGCAGGCCCTTGGGGTCCCTCAGCAGATCGTGGGTCTCGGCGCGATGGCGAAGCAGGATGCGGATGGCCCAGATGGGCACCACCAGCCAAAGCAGGTTCCAGCCCCGGGCGAGGAAGGCCTCGGCCCGCGCCAGGAAGGCCCGGCCCGCGGGTCGCTCCATCCAGGCAAGAATCGGCAGGGCCAGGAGGCAGAAAACGAAGAGGTAGGCCACGAACCAGAGGTGGTGCCAGCTGAGGTTGCCTTGGGGGTAGGGCCCGGTGCGGAAGATGGAGGGCCAGAAGGCCAGGTAGCTGCCCGTGAACTGCCCCTTGTCCAGGCGCTCCAGGTAAATCTGGGGCGGCACCACCACCAGCATGCCGAAGACCAGGGGGAGCAGCAGGCGCCGGGCGCGTTCCCACGCGAAGCCGGCCACGCCGCGCTTCTGCGCCGCGTAGGCCGCCACGGCCCCGGCGATGAGCATGAGCAGGGGCATGCGCAGGACGTGCAGGACGTCCATGGGGGCATTGAGGGCCGGCAGGAGCTGCGGCGCCTTCAGGTGCCAGGGATCGTCCACGTTGAAGAAGCGGCAGCAGTGGTAGACGTGCAGCAGCAGGATGGCCGCCACCCGCAGCCCGTCCAGGTCCGGCCTCCGCACCGAAGCGGGATTGTTCATGAGCACCTCCGGGCCCCAGCCTAGGCCCCGACCCGAGCGATCCGGCGGCCGGGCGGCCCCAGCCGGATTCGGGGCGGCACGAACCGGACTTGGGCGACGCCGACGGGGCCGAATCGGCGATGATGGTCGGGTGACCCCCTCCCTCCCGATCCGCGCCTTGCAGAACCTCATCGCCGGCCGCTTCCAACCGGCCCTGGGGGGCGCCGTGCTGGAGGACCTCGGCCCAGCCACCGGCGAAGGGATCGCCAGCCTGCCCCGCAGTTCCGCCGCCGACATCGACGCGGCGGTGGCGGCGGCGAAGGCCGCCCTCCCGGCCTGGTCCCGCACCTCCTACCTCGAACGGGCGGCCCTGCTGGACCGGGTGGCGGGTCTTCTGGAGGCCCGCCTGGACGAACTGGCGGCCCTGGAATCCCTGGACACGGGCAAGCCCCTCTCCCTGGCCCGCGCCGTGGACATCCCCCGGGCCGTGTTCAACTTCCGCTTCTTCGCCGAAGCCGTGCGCCAGCACACGGACCCCAGCAGCGCCATGGCGGACGCGCTGAACTATACCCACCGCAGCCCGGCGGGCGTCTGCGCCCTGGTGACCCCCTGGAACCTGCCCCTCTATCTGCTCTCCTGGAAGGCGGCCCCGGCCCTGGCCATGGGCAACACGGTGGTGGCCAAGCCTTCGGAGCTCACCCCCCTCACGGCCTCGGCCCTGGCGGAGATCCTGGTGGAGGCGGGCTGCCCCGCGGGCGTCTTCAACCTCGTGCACGGCCTCGGCGCCGAGGCGGGCCATCCCCTGGTCTCCCACCCGGACGTGGCCCTGGTCTCCTTCACGGGGGGCACCGCCTCCGGGGCGGTGGTGGCCGCCGCCGCGGCGCCATCCTTCAAAAAGCTCTCCCTGGAGCTGGGCGGCAAGAACCCCAGCCTCGTCTTTGCCGACTGCGACCTGGCCAAGGCCGTTCCTGGGGTGGCCCGCGCCGCCTTCCTGAACCAGGGCCAGATCTGCCTCTGCGGCTCCCGCATCCTGGTGGAGCGAAGCCTCCACGACCGCTTCGTGGAGGCCCTGGTGGCCGACGTGCAGGGCTGGCCCATCGGCGATCCCGCCCATGCCGACACGCGCCTGGGCGCCCTCATTTCCGCCGGCCACCGGGCCAAGGTGGAGGGCTACCTGAAGCTGGCCCTGGAGGAGAGCGGCACCATCATCCACGGCGGGCGCCGACCGGAACTGCCCGAGCCCTTCCATCGAGGCTACTTCCTGGAGCCCACGATCATCACGGGCCTGCCCGCCGCCTGCCGCACGGCCACCGAGGAGATCTTCGGCCCCGTGGTCACCGTGCATCCCTTCGACACCGAGGAGGAAGCCCTGGCCATGGCCAACGGCACCCGCTACGGCCTGGCCGCCAACCTCTGGACCTCGGACCTCACCCGCGCCCACCGCGTGGCCCAGGCCCTGGACTGTGGCATGGTCTGGGTGAACACCTGGCTCCATCGGGATCTGCGGGTGCCCTTCGGCGGCACCAAGCAGAGCGGCGTGGGCCGCGAAGGCGGGAGGCTGAGCCTGGAGTTCTTCTCCGAAGCCAAGAACGTCTGCATCAAATTGGATTGAACCGAATGAAACCGCAGATTCCGCAGATTCCACAGATGAGGGCTCCAAGTCGACCTCCTTTCTCTGCGTCATCTGCGGCCCCATCTTTCGAGGTCCTTTCATGACCCGAGGCCGCATCGTCGCCGGGGCCCTGGCCCCCCACCCGCCCCACCTGGTCTACGCGGAGAATCCGCCCCAAAACGAGCCCCGCTCCGAAGGGGGCTGGGAGGTGCTGCGCTGGGGCTATGAACGCCTGCGCAAGGATCTGGCGGAGACGGACTACGACGTCATCCTGGTCCACAGTCCCCACTGGAAGACGCGCACCGGCAACCACCTGCTGGCCGTGCCCCAGCTCTCGGGCCTCAGCGTGGATCCCATCTTCCCCAACCTCTTCCGCTACGCCTTCGATATGCAGGTGGACGTGGAGCTGGCCAAGGCCATCCACGGGGAGGGTCGCGCCCGGGGCCTGGAGATGCAGCTCATGGAGAACCCCGCCTTCCGGGTGGACTACGGCACC
>CAYSXG010000294.1:0-4673 GCA_964434895.1 uncultured Solibacteraceae bacterium
GGCAAACGGGTGGTTCCGGCGTGCCCTGAAAATCGGCGAACTCCAGCGCAAGACCTCATCCCTCCCGATCCTGGGCCCCTCAGGCTGGAGCCAGACCAGCAAGGTCAGCGGCAGCTGGCAGAACAGCGACCTCTACGACCAGGGCAACAAGGTCAACCTGGACCCCCGCTCGCCCCAGCCCTGGTCCTACGCCCTGGTCAACACCTACTACCGGGCCACGGTGGAGATGAACCCCACCATCTTCCCCCCCCTGAGCACCACCTGCCCGGGCAAGACCTACGTCCTGATCTTCCCCACCCTCGGGGTAACCGATTCCAAGACCCTGAGCACGACCCAAATCCCCGAGGACGCCGCCAGCGCCTACGTCACCTATGTCAAGGGCAATTCGGGCCTCGGCAAGGGCTCCTACACCAACCTCCCGGCCTCGCCCTACAACCTGGTGGCCCCGGGCAACGGGGAATTCCACCCCGGCGTGGCCGCCTGCGTCGCGGCCTTCGGGGACACCTCCAGCAACAGCGGGCCCTGGGGCGCCGCCTGGGAGCCCTCGGCCAGCGCCACCTCCACCCGCAGCTCCTCCAATCCCGGCACCCAGACCATGGTTATCAGCGTGGGCATCCCCGGCATCTACAAGGGGGCCTTCACCAACAGCAACACCTCCAATCCCCAGGAGCACTACTTCCGCATCGCCCAGTGGTCCGACCCCAACCGGACGGACCTGCTCTACGGGGGCTGGAGGCAGGCCAACGGCAACCCCGACGATTATTCCGTCCTCGACACGGACCCCACCACCGGCGGCTCCGGCAAGGTCTTCTACTACTACTCCACCGATCCCGGCGCCCTCGAGCAGAACTGGAAGAACGCCATCCAGCACATGGTGAGCGGATCCGCGGCCCTCTCCGCCCCCGCCACCCCCGCCACCGGAGCCCGCAGCACGACCCAGGCCTACTTCGGCATCTTCAACACCAGCCGCAACCCCATCTGGTCCGGCAACCTCTACTCCGTGGGCCTGCGGACCACCATCAACGCCAACGGGACCGAGAGCTTCAGCTACTACGACGCCAACGGGGTCTCCACCATCGGCTGCATCTTCCTCTACAACCCCGACGGCACCCCCATGCTGGACCCGTCGACGGGCCTCCAGATGCAGCAGTGCGGCCTGGACGACTTCAACGACCACCACCTCTGGTCCGCCTTCGATCTCTTCGCCCAGTACATCTCCACCGAGGTGCCCCCGGGCTACACCATCATTTCCGCGGGAGTGCTGGGGACCCCCCTGCTCTGGAGCCAGCGCAACGTCTTCACCCTCATGCCCGGCACCACCACCCAAACGAACTTCAGCTCCACCAACACCACCCTGGTGGCCACCCTGGTGACCCTGTTCCAGGCCCAAGGGTACTTCCCAGGGACCTACACCGCGGCCCAGAAGACCCAGAGCGTCCAGGACTTCCTGGACTACTTCCGGGGCAAGAACCCCAAGGACGCCACCAAGAACCGCATCGGGATCGTGGGGGACATCATCAATTCCGCCCCGCTGACGGTGGAGCTCTCGTCCACGAACCTCGGGGGCCTCACCACCCTCGGCGTGGCCTGGCCCACCACCGGCACCAATCCCCACGTCCGCCTCATCCTGGTGGGCACCAACAACGGCTTCCTCCACGCCTTCGCGGAGACGGCCTACACCGACGCCAGCGGGAACGTGAAGGCGAAGGCCACGGAGGCCTGGGCCTTCGTGCCCCCGGACATGCTCTCCACCATGTACCAGATGTACATCAACCGCACCGCCACGGATAACGTGTTCCGGCACCGCTACCTGGTGGACGGGAGCCCCGCGCTGTTCTGGATCGACCAGCCCACGGCCACCTCGGTGGTGGGGGACACCCGCGTCAGCGTCGGGGAGGACGCCGTCGTGCTCTTCGGCATGAAGAAAGGCGGCCGGAGCTACTACGCCTTCGGCATCAGCGGCCCCACCACCAACGGCACCCCCGGGGCCCCGCAATTCCTTTGGAAGATCGATCCCCTGGATCCGACCTCCCCCTCCTACGTCAAGAAGATGGGCGCCAGTTCGCCTCCCCCGGTCTTCGGGGCCGTGTCCACCACCAGCGCGAGCATCACCAAGCAGGACGTGGTCTACATCCCCGGCGGCTACGCCAACGACGAGATCAACGCCCGCTACCGCGCCTCCGGCGTCATCGGGGCCGGGGAGGGCATGGGCCAGTCCATGCAGGTCCGCAATCCCATCACCGGGGCGGTCATCCGCTACTGGGACTGGTCCAATTCCGCCACGCAGGGGGCCATCGCCGGTGCCGTCACCCCCGTTGGGATCTTCCCGGGCTCCGTGCTCCAGCACCGCATCTACTTCGCGGACTTCAAGGGCAACGTCATGAGCCTGGGCGCCACCGCCACCAGCGCCGTCGGGTTCCGGCTGGACGATAGCAACATCAACAACTGGAACCTGAGGACCATCTACAGCAACTCGGCCTTCCGCTTCACCACCCGGCCCGACGCGGCCCTCCTCTCCTCCGACTACCCCGTGCCCACCTACAGCTCCACCGGCGGGCCCGTGAAGGACATCAAGCCCATGACCGTGATGACCTCCGTCGGCTCCGGCGACTGGAACAACCCCACGGACGCGCCGGAGGACTTCACCGTGACCACCCTCCTCGGCACCACGGCCTACTCCCCCACGGTGCCGCCGACGAACCGCCTCTACGCGCTGGCGGACCTGCAGAATTCCACCTCCACCCTCACGGACGCGAACCTCCAGGCCATCGTGGAAGGCTCCTGGGCCACCTCCTACTCGGACACCCGGGTCACCATCGGGAACGCCAGCTACTTCATGATCAACAACCGGGGCTACTACTTCGCCCTCAAGGACGGCAACCTGGCCGGAGCCACCACCCACGACAAGGTGCTGGTCAGCCCCCTCATCAAGACCGGCTCCCTCTTCTTCTCCATCTTCGACATCCAGGGGAACACGGGCTTCGGGTGCGCCTCCAACGCCTTCACCCGCACCTTCCGGGAATGCGACATCCTGCGCCCTCTGCAGGTCTCGACCCAGGTCCAGGCCTCCCAGACCGTCGCCGACACCAACGACCTGAACCGCAACCAGGACTCCTGCAACGGCCTGGCCTTCTACTTCAACTCGCTGGGCAGCGAGCTCTCCGATACCGGGAGCCGCGTGATCCAGGGCGGCGCCGTCAGCACCACGGCCACCAAGTCCTTCTCCCAGCAGCAGGGGGCCAACACACCCAGCATCCAGAGCGCCAAGGACACCTCCACCAAGCGCGGATCCCGCCTGAGGAGCTGGCGCATCGTGTGGTGAGGCCCTCAGAAAGCCAGGATCCTCACCCCCAGGCCCGCCAGGAAACGCGCCCCCGTCCACTCCAAGGCCCGAGTGGCCCGGGGGCTGCGGGCCAGGCCCCGGGCCAGGGCCCCGCCCGCTAGGGTGACCACCAGGTCCGAAGGGATCGCCGTCAGGGGCACCAGGAGGCCGAGCACCAGCATCTGGCCCCGCACGGAGCCCCGACGGGGATCCACGAACTGGGGCAGGTAGGCCAGGAAGAAGAGGATGGTCTTGGGGTTGAGCAGCTCCACCAGGATCCCCTGGGCGAAGATGCTCCGGAAGCTGGCCGGCTTGGGGGCCGGCGCCTCGGCCTCCGCCCCCCCCTTGGAGGGCAGGGCCATGCGGACTCCCAGGTAGATCAGGTAGAGGCCGCCCAGCCCCTTCATCAACGCATAGGCGGTGGCGGAGTAGATGAAGAGGGCCGCCAGGCCCAAGGCCGAAAGGACCGCCAGGAGCATGCCCCCCACCGCCAGGCCCAGGGAGGAGGCGAAGCCCGCCGCCCGGCCCTGGGCCAGGCTCCTGGAAAGGACGTAGAACATGGAAGGCCCCGGGGAGGCGCTGAAGGCCAGGCCCGCGAGCACCACCACCGAAAGGGTTCCCCAGCTCGGCATGCCTCAGTCCCCCCGTCGGCCTTCGAAGGGGTTTCCCTGGGGAATCTCCAGGTCCAGCGGAAGCTCCCCCCGCTGCTGCCGCTCCCGCAGGTAGGGAAAGTCCCTCAGCAGCTGGCCCAGCAGGTGGTGGCCCGCCACCACGGGGGCGTAGGCCGGGGGCCGATCCGGCCCCACACAGGCCGGGTGGGGGGCCAGGACCGCGTCGAAGTCCGTGGCGGCGAAGAAGGGGATGGAAAAGCGCTCCCGCCCGGTGTTCAGGACACGATGCAAGGAGGACCTGAGCCGCCCGTTGCTCAGCACCTCCACCATGTCCCCCACCAGGAAGAGGAGCCCCCCGGGCAGGAGCGGGACGGTCCTCCAGCCCTCGCCTTCGTGAAAGACCTGGAGGCCCTCCCCGTCCTGGTGCAGCAGGGTGAAGCACTCGTAGTCGGTATGGGCGCCCATGGCGGAGGGGCCCACGGCTGGCCCTTCGGCGAAGGGATTCTCCAGGTAGTGGATCAGGCGCAGTTGGGCCATGGGCTTGAGCTGGAGGGCCGCCAGGGTGCCCTCGGGCATCCCCAGCCCCCCTTCGAGGGCCCGGCCGAGGATCGCCCCCAGGGCCGAGATCCGCCGGTAGTAGTCCGTGACCGCCTCCCGGAAGGCCGGACGATCCGCGGGCCAGAGGTTCGGCCCCAGCCGGGCGTGATGGGCGGGGGGGGCCGGTTCCTCCGGCGGCAGGG
>CAYSXG010000295.1:0-4673 GCA_964434895.1 uncultured Solibacteraceae bacterium
GCGCAACCCCCGCCCTCTCGACGCTCTACTTCGCCAGGCTGGCTGAGGCGGCCGAGGCCATTGAGGTGGCCATAGAGGTAGTAGGCCAGGAAGCGCATGGCGTTGTCGTACTCTCCCGACTGGATGAAGGACCCGCTCGTATCCACGCCGACGAACAGGCTCTCCCGCAGCCTGTTGTCGGCCGTCGGCTGCGCCGCCGCCGTCGTCGCGAGCAGGACGCCGGCCAGCAGGGCGAGGGCGAGCGCGGAGGTGCGGGGCCTCACAGGTTGCCCTGTCCGCGCGGCTGCAGGTGCATCAGGCCGGCGAGGACGTCCCGGGTGTCCGTCACTTCCTTGAGGCTCTTGAACGGCAGGCTGAAGACCGGCCGGGCCGTGACCAGGACCATGCCGAAGTTCAGCGCGGATGCTAGGAGGTGCATAGCGGGCAGGCCGAGGTACTCGAGGAGCTGGTTGCTCTTCTCGTGGAGCCAGCCGACCTCGCGCTTGAAGTCCGCGAGCGGCTGTCGCCACCAGGCGGGCTCGTGGGTCGTCGGCGCCGGCCGGTCCTCGGGCATGGCCATCGGCTGCCGCGAGATGACGGCGAGCAGCGGGGGCGTCCCGTACTGGCCGAACAGGAACCACGTCATGCCGCGAATGCCGGCCCAGCCGAAGGCCGCCACCCCCAGCGTGAACCAGAGCCCGGGCCGGAACTGCTCCCCCGTCTGCTGGGCGATCCAGGGCGTGATCGCGTCGACCATCTCGCGGTAGAGAAACATCACCTCGAAGAACATGACGAAGAGCTCGACCAGCGCGATCTGGACGATGAACTTGAAGTCCCGCTTCCGGACGTAGAACTTGTTGATGTCCAGGCCCGGGGCCGAGTTGGAGGCGCTCCACACGTAGCCCGCCGGGGGGGTGTTGGAAGCGGCGTCCACGGCCGCGTTGCCGGTGCGGATGGGCCGCGCCGCCGCCGCGGTGTAGCCGGGCTGGATCTGGAAGCTGGCGGAGGAGGCGGGGGTCAGGATGGTGCCCACGGCGAACCAGATGCGGTCCTTCCAGATGGGGCCCGAGAGGGTCACCTGGTAGTTGCGGTTCAGGTCGTCGTTGGCGGCGTTCGCGCTGGCGATGGGGCCGATGTCCGAATTGTAGGAGCTCCAGGCGTCGCGGCTGATGGAGGCGCGGATGGAGCCCTTGAAGTCGTTGCCGCCGGTCTTGGTGACCACGTTCACGGCGCCGCCCAGGGAGCGGCCGTTGCGGGCGTTCAGGGGGGAGAGGATCACCTGGGTGTCCTCGATGTTGTCGGCGATGACGTAGGTGCCGGTCAGGTCGCCCTGGTACTCGTCCTTGACGGAGCTGCCGTTGACGGTGAAGAGGGTGTTCTGGGTGGCGCCACCGCGGACGCTGAAGGAGCCCGAGGCGCCGGTGACGAGGCCGGGGGCGAGGTCGGCGGCCCCGTTGAAGCTGCGGTCGACGCCGGGCAGGGTCTCCAGCTGTTCGGCGGAGAGGTTGGCGGAGGTCTTGGTGTCGTTCTTGTCCACGGTCGCCGCGGCGGAGACGACCACCACCGTGGCTTCGGCCACGGCCGTGTGCTTCATGACCAGGTCCTGGCGGGCAGCGGCGCCGAGGCCGATGCGGATATCGCTGGCGCCGGCGGAGATGAAGCCGTCCTTGTTGGCGGTGACCTTGTAGTTGCCCACCGGCAGGAGGGGGGCGCGCCATTCGCCGGCCTCGTTGGTCTTGACGATGCGGGGGGAGAACAGGGCGGGGCTGGACAGGGTGACGGTGGCCCCGGCGACGGGGGCGCCCTTGTCATCCTTGACCACGCCGGACATGGAGCCGCTGGAAACCTGCGCCATGGCCACCGCGCCGGAGGCGAGCACCATGGCCAGGCTGGCCCCGCTGAAAATCGATTTGGGTCGGAACATGTGGGTCATTCTCCTCAATGGAATCGATGATGAGGCGGGGGCCGGCTAGAACCGGAAGGTGTACCCCAGCTCCAGGCGCAGGGTGTTCCGCTTGGTCTCGGCGAGGTGATCGCCGGCGTAGACCAGGTGGCTGCCCGGCTTGCTGGGGTCGCCGGAGACGATGGGGGAGAAGGGCGTGTGCTTGAAGTCGATGGCGGTGTAGGCCTGGGAGACGAGGTTGAACTCGAAGGCCGAATCCTTGTTGATGCGGTAGCCGAGGCCCACGAAGGGGCTCACGGACATCTGGCTCTTGGTGGGGGTGCCGTTGTAGGTCTCTTCGACGGTGGCGGTCGTGTCGGGGCCGTCGGCGAGGTCGGCGATGTACTGGTGGCGGAATTTGGCGTTGCCCGCGATGAGGCCGGCCCTCCAGGTCCAGTCGCTGTTGATCTCGTTCTCGTAGCTCAGGCGAAGGTTGATCTGGTCCAGGTGGTTCTGGCGGCTGTCGGCGGAGTTGGCCGGGTCCGCGGCGGGCTGCCCGGGGTAGGAGGGCAGGAGGGCGGCCCGGTAGCCGCGGCCGGGGTTGTAGTAGTAACCGACCTCGGCGTTCAGGGTGCCCCAATTGAAGGTATTCCTGAAGTTGAGACCAAATCCAAGACCGGCGTTGTTGAGGTTGTCGTTGGTCGTGAAGTTATAGGAGGTCCTCAAATTGAGGTCCACCCCGAATCCTTCCTCGCCGGCGTGGAGCAGGGCCCCACCCATTAGCGCCAGGGCAGCGAGGCCCTTGAGCTTGGTTTTGATGTTCATGAATATCCTCCAAAGGGTTAAGAGCCCTGGGTCGCATAGGCGTCCTAGGTGCGGGAGCGGGGCAAAACCGATCACCCGGATGGTTTTCGAAGTGGGGAACTTCTCCAAAGAACGTCACACCTTGGGGTGGTAGAGCCCCGATTGTTCCAGACTCTCTATGAGAGTCAAGTTTTTCCCAAGCTTTTACCTAAATGTTGCAATTTGGTAAGGAGGGTAAAGGCCCGGAGACGGCGAAGACGAGGGAAGGACAACTATAGGTAGGTCCGCGGAAATCCATTAGGGTTATCCCATGGGATCCCGCATTCTCCTTTTGCACACGGGCGGCACGCTGGGCATGGCCCCCTCGGGCACCCCTTCGAGCCTGGCCCCGGGGCCCTACCTGGACCACATCCTGGAACGGGTCCCCGAATTGCGGGACCTGGCGGACCTGGAGGTGGAGGTGCCCTTCAACCGGGACTCCGCCACCCTGGAGCCGGAGCACATCCTGGCCCTGGCCCGCCTCATCCGGGAGCGGGGTCCGGGGGTGGACGGCGTGGTGCTCATCCACGGGACGGACACCATGGCCTTCACCGCCTCGGTGCTGGGCTTCCTTCTGGCGGACCTGGGCAAGCCGGTGATCCTCACGGGCTCCCAGCGGCCCCTGGCCTACGTCCGCAGCGACGCCCGCAGCAACCTCATCAATGCGGTGGACCTGGCCACCCGGGGGATCCCCGAGGTGGGCATCTGCTTCGCCGACCGCTGGCTGCGGGGGGTGGCGGCGGACAAGGTGAGCGTCCACCGCTACGACGCCTTCGCTTCGCCGAACCTGCCGGCCTTGGCGGAAATCGGACTGGACGTGGAGATCCACCCGGAGGCCGGGAAGTTCCCGCGCCGGGTCCCCCCGGGCTTGGGGGGGGGCCTGGAAACGTCCATCGCCGTCTACCGCCCCCACCCGGGCATGCCCTGGCACCTGCCCCCGCCGGGCACCCGGGGGATCCTGATCGAGGCCTTCGGGGCCGGGAACCTCCCCATGGAGCGGGAGGACCTGCACGCCCTGCTTCGCCACGCCCTGGGGCAGGGGGTGCCGGTGGTGGTGGCCACCCAGTGCGAAAGCGGGGGGGTGGACCTCGGGGCCTACGCCCTGGGCCGCCAGGTGGCCAAGTTCGGGGCTCTCCCCGGGGGGGGGCAGAGCCGCTGGGCCATCCTGGCCAAGCTGGGCCTGCTGCTGGGGGCGGGTCGGAACCTGGACGCCATCGGGGAGGCCTTTGCCACCTCCTGGGCGGGGGAGCCGCTCTAGCTTTAGAGGACCGGTGTGGGCCCTTCTACTTCTAATGGATAGACTGGGGGTTTCCCCGGACCTCCCATGCTCGATCCCCATCTCCTCCGACACGACCCCGACGCGGTGCTGCGCGGCCTGCAGTCTCGGGGCTTCGCCTTCGATGCCGAGGCCTGGCAGCGGCTGGAATCCGAACGCCGACGGGTGATCCAGGAGGCGGACGCCCTCAAGGCCGAGCGCAACCGCGTCTCCGAGGAGGTGGGTCGTCTCAAGCGCGAAAAGCAGAATGCCGATCACCTCATCCTGGCCCAGCGGGAGGTGGGGGAAAAACTCAAGGCTCTGGAGGCCGAGGAACGGGGGGCCGAGGCTGCCTTTCAGGACTTCCTCTCCCGTCTTCCCAACCTGCCGGACGCTTCGGTCCCCGTGGGCAAGGACGAGCACGAGAATCGGGAGATCAAGCGCTGGGGCCAGGCCCCGGCCATCGAAAAGCCCTTGGATCACGTGGAACTCGGTACGAAGCTCGGCATCCTGGACCTGGACCGGGCTTCCAAGCTCAGCGGGGCCCGCTTTTCCGTTCTCAAGGGGTTGGGGGCCAAGCTGGAGCGGGCCCTGGCCCAGTTCATGCTCGATCGCCAGGGCGCCGCGGGCTACGGCGAGGTGATCCCGCCCTACCTGGTGAACGCCGATAGCCTCTACGGCACGGTCCAGCTCCCGAAATTCGAGCAGGATCTG
>CAYSXG010000296.1:0-4670 GCA_964434895.1 uncultured Solibacteraceae bacterium
AGTTCGTCCTGGTGCGGGGAGCCGGCCACGATTGCTTCGTTGAGCCGTTCCCCGATGCGGTCAAGCGGCCAGACCGGGAGGGGGACCCCAGCCCCTCCGCGTCCCCCCGCCCGAGGATCCAGGCCTGGCGGAGGGGGGCGAGGCCCTGGGTGACGTCCACCTGGACGGCGGGATCCGTGTAGGGGCCGCGGGTGTCGTAGAGGCTCAGGGTCCCGTTGTCCACCAGCCGGCCGTCGAAGTCGCGGGTGGACTGGAGCTGGACACGCCGCAGGGGCACGCGGACTCCTGGAAGGCGCCCTTCCACGTGGATTTTTTCAGAGGCGGGAAAGGGTTTGAGGCAGGCTTCCAGGGCGTTTTCTGCCACGGGAGCGGGTGGGGGGACGGACATCGGGACTCCACGTACGGGTTCGGCCGGAGCCATTCCGGGCTCGGCGAGTTTATCGCGGTTGAAAGGGCTCTCGTATTTTCAAGGTTTATCCCCCCACCGACCGATAATGGACTCAAGCGGAGGCCCCATGACCGACGGCGGGACCCAGCCCCCCAAGACCATCCCCCAACAGCTCATCCAGATCGCCAAGGAGCAGGAGACCGGGGCGGAGCACGTCCTGGACCAGATCCAGGTGGCGGACAACAGCTTCGAGGAGATCCTGGCCCTCACTCGGGACTGCCAGGAACTCCTGAGGGACCTGGTCCCTCCTTCGGAACAGAAGGATCGCCTCATCGCCGACCTGGAGGCCATCGCCACCCACGCGGAGAACGGGGACTACAACATCCAGGGCGTCTACGAGCTCTTCCAGTACCAGGACATCGTGAGGCAAAAGCTGGAAAAGGTGGGGCGCCGGCTCATCGAGGTCTCGGAGTACGTCCTGGACGCGCTTCAGCCGGCGGAGAAGGTGAACCTGGCCCCGGCGGGCCGGGACATCATGGAGCGGGAGGCCCAGGGCTACGACACCTCCAAGGCCGACGCGGACGCCATCATCGCCGAGTTCTTCGCCAAGGCGCGGGCGGCCAAAAAGGGTTAGGAGGTTCCCCCGGGGCCCCCGAAGATGTATGGTTCTGGACAGCCAGGTGGCGGAGGCGTCATGGACCTGCGAAAGACATGGGCGGTGGTGGCTTTGGTGGCGGGGGTGGCCGGTCTCGCCCAGGCCCCCGAGGACCCGGTGATGAAGGCGCGGGCCCAAAGGGCCACGGCGGCCGGGGTCTCAGAGGCGGATCTTCCCCCCGTACCCCGAAGCATCGTGGAGCCTCCCCCCCTCCCGCCGCCGGAACTGCACCCCCGGGACATGCGGGGCAGCCGGGCCGCCCGGGCCTCCAAGCGGGGCACCCGGGGCCGGAAGAAGTCCGGCAAGGGCGGATCCAGTCATCACTCCAAGCGGAGGAGGGGGCGTTGACCGGACCCCGGAGGATCGGGGTCCTCACCTCCGGAGGCGACGCGCCGGGAATGAACGCCGCCATCCGCGCGGTGGTGCGCCAAGCCGACGCCTTGGACATCGAGATCCTCGGCGTGCACTACGGTTTCCAGGGGCTGGTGGACCGGGATTGGCCCCGCCTCACCTCCCGGACCTGCGCCAACATCCTGCAGCGGGGGGGGACGATCCTCCACACGGCCCGATGCCAGGCCTTTTACGACCCGGCGGTGCGCGCCCGGGTTGCCGAAGGCCTGCGGGAGGTAGGGATGGAGGGCCTGGTGGTCATCGGGGGGGACGGCAGCTTCACCGGGGCCGAGGCCCTGCATCGCGAGCACGGCGTCGCCTGCGCGGGGATCCCGGGGACCATCGATAACGACCTGCCGGGAACCGACCGCACCCTCGGCTTTGATACGGCCCTGAACACGGCCGTGGAGGCCATCGACCGCATCCGGGACACGGCCTCCAGCCACGAGCGCCTCTTCCTCGTGGAAGTCATGGGGCGGCGAAGTGGCATGCTCGCCGTCCACACCGCCATCTCCTGCGGGGCGGAAGCCGTCCTTTACCCCGAAAGTGAAGACGACACCTACGAGGCCCTGGTGGTGCAGCTCAAGGGCAACTGGGAGCGAGGCAAGCGCAGCTCCATCGTGGTGGTGGCCGAGGGGGACCAGGAGGGCGGCGCCATCAAGGTAGGGGAGCGGCTCAAGCGGGATTTCGGGCTGGATCTGCGGGTGGTGGTCCTGGGCCACATCCAACGGGGGGGTTCCCCCACCGCCCTGGACCGGATCTGGGGCAGCCGCTGGGGGGCAGAGGCCGTCCGGCGCCTGGCCGCCGGAGAGCGGGCCTTCTATTTGGGCACGGAGCGGGGCTCCCTGGTGGCCCAACCCCTCGCCACGATCCGGGGGGCCCGCCCCGAACCCCCCCGGGAACTGGCCTCCCTGGTGCAGGTGCTCGCCCGATAATGGACCGAGGTGGAAGCGGAAAGCCCCCGTTTCCAAGCTTTCGGAAGAGGAGGGGCGAAATGCCCGACGCGCGCAAGGCCGAACAAAAAGTGGCGGTCGTCATGGCCGGGGGCAAGGGGACCCGTTTTTGGCCGCGATCCCGCAGCAGCCGCCCCAAGCAGTTCCTGGCCATCGCCGGGGAGGAGACCCTGCTCCACCAGACCGTCGGCCGGCTTCGGGGCGCCTTCCAGGAGGACCACATCTTCGTGGTCACCACCCGGGAGCTGGCGGAGGAGTGCGCGCGCATGCTGCCGGAGCTGCCCGAGGGCAACATCATCCTCGAGCCCGAAGGCCGCAACACCGCCCCCTGCCTGGCCTTGGCCCTGGTGCAGGTGGAACGCCGCTTCCCTCAGGGGGTCATGGTGGTGCTCAGCGCGGACCACTGGATCGGAGAGCCGGAGATCTTCCTGGAAGACGTGGAGACGGCGGTCAAGCACGCGGCCTGGGAGCACGAGCTGGTGACCTTCGGCATCCGCCCCACCTATCCGGAAACCGGCTATGGCTACATCGAGTCCACGGGGCACGGGCCCGTCCAGAAGGTCCGAGCCTTTCGGGAGAAACCCCCCCTGGACGTGGCCCTGGGCTACCTGGAGTCAGGGCGCCACTATTGGAACGCCGGCATGTTCGTATGGAGTCTGGCGGATTTCCGGGAGGCCCTGGAGACCCACTGCCCGGAGGTGCTCCGGCCCCTGGACGCCTGGGGGGCGGCCGGAGCGGATCCCGGGGGCCTCGCGGAGGTCTACGCCCGCCTGCCCGAGGTGGCCATCGACGTGGCCCTCATGGAAAAGGCCGGATCGGTGGCGGTGGTGCCGGCGCGCTTTCCCTGGTCCGACGTGGGCAGCTGGCCGGCGGCCCTGGAATTCCACGAGGCCGACCCGGCCGGAAACGTGGTCCAGGGCGAGGCGGTCCTCGTGGACTCCAGCAATTGCGCAGTCTTCGGCGGACGGCGCATGGTGGCCCTCAGCGGCGTGACCGACCTCATCGTCGTGGACGACGAGGATGCCCTCCTGGTCTGCCACCGAGAAAAGGCCCAAGGCGTGAAAAAGGTGGTGGAACGCCTGAAGGCCGCCGGCCGAGAGGACCTCCTCTAGGACCTGGTCGCGCTCGCACCTTGGGCTGAACCCGGCTTGGCGCTAGGCTGGTCCATCCCGCGTCCCCATCCGGGGCCGCCCGCGATGCCCCTTCCGGATCCCAATCCCTCATGCAGAAGCCCGAGACCCTCCACATCGAAAAGCCATGGGGCTCCTTCACGCAGTTCGTGCTGAACACCTCCTGCACGGTGAAGATCCTCACCTGCAACCCGGGGCAGCAGCTCAGCCTCCAGCGCCACAGCCGACGCGGGGAGCTGTGGGTGGCCCTGGATCCAGGCGTCGTGGTGGAGCGGGACGGGGAGACCCTGATGCCTCAGGTCGGGGAACAGGTCTGGCTTCCCATCGGCGCCAGCCACCGCCTCCGCTGCGAGGCCGCCGCCTCGGGTCCGGTGCGCGTGCTGGAGATCAGCCTCGGCACCTTCGACGAACGGGACATCGAGCGCCTGCAGGACGACTATGGCCGCACCTAGCCTCCCGCAGGGATCCCCTTATACTGGGGCCTGAGGTGCTCCTCCGGGAGCTTCCCGCCACCAACTGTCCCACCTCTTGAGACCAACCGCAGTCCTGCGGTTCCCGCTTACCTCCCCACCTCCCTTACCCCACCCAATTCTCCCTCACGAAACGCCCCTGCCTCGGGGGCGTTTCACTTGAGTGGGGCCCGAGGCAGGGGCTGTGCCCCTCCATCTATCGGACGCTTTGCGCCCTCCTGCTCACCTGCGGTTCGCAGAGATGGAGCCTCTCTCGGGGGCGTTTCACTTGAGTGAGCGTTTCGTGGGGGAACGGATTGGGGTCCAATGGTGGGGGAGGTACTCCATGCAGGCACCCATCGGCGTTCTGGGCGGAAGCGGGCTCTACGGGATGGAGAGGCTCTCGGTCCGGGAGCGTCGCCGGGTGGCGACCCCCTTCGGGGACCCTTCGGATCCGGTCCTTCTCGGGGAGCTGGACGGGGTGCCCGTGGCCTTTCTGGCCCGCCACGGGGAAGGCCATCGCTACCTGCCCACGGAGGTGCCCTACCGGTCCAACATCTGGGCGCTCAAATCCCTGGGCGTGGAAAAGGTGGTCTCCGTTAGCGCGGTGGGGAGCTTGCCGCCCCAGCACGAACCCGAAACCCTGATGCTGCCGGACCAGTTCATCGACCGGACGATGCCACCCACCAGCCGCCCTTGCGGGCG
>CAYSXG010000297.1:0-4638 GCA_964434895.1 uncultured Solibacteraceae bacterium
CCACGCGGCGGGGCAGGTGGGAGAGGCCCAGGAAGCCCTGGAGCCCCTCGAGGACGGCCTCGTTGAGGCGGGCGGGCTCGAATTTGCGCTCCAGGGCCAGGCGGGCGTTCTCCTGGGCCATGGCCAGAAGATCCACCTTTTCGCCTTTGCGCGGCACGTGGATCTGCACGCGGCCCCCCCGGGAGGCGGACAGCCAGTCCTTGAGCAGGTCCGCGCCCTCGGGCTCCAGCTCCACGAGGAGGCGGGCGGGGGCGGGGTCCGTGGCGTAGATGCGCTGGAGGATCTCCGCCATGGCAGGGGGGTCCAGCACCTCCACGTCGTCCACCAGGTACTCCTGGCGCCCCACCATCCGCCCCTCCCGCATCACCAGGCGGTGCACGCAGGCCCGGCCGTCCAGCACGGCGGTGCCGAAGACGTCCGTATCCTCCTGGTCGGCGCTGGCGGCCTTCTGGCGAGTGAACCAGGCGTCCAGCTGCTGGAGGGCGTCCCGGTGCTGGGCCGCCTGCTCGAAGGCCTGGGCCTCCGCGGCCTTCCACATGGCCGCCTCCAGCCTCGCCTTCAGCTCGTCCCGCTTGCCCTCCAGGAAGAGCCGCGCCTCCTTGGCCTGCTCGCCGTAGGCTTCCTGGCCGACGGCCCCGATGCAGGGGGCCGTGCAGCGGTGCAGCTGGTACTTGAGGCAGGCGCGCCCGCGCTGTCCGTCGATGTCGATGTCGCAGTCCCGAATCTGGAAGAAGCGGTACACCAGCTCCGCCGTGCGGTAGGCGTTGCTGGCGGGGAAGAAGGGGCCGAAGTAGTAGGCCTTGTCCTTGCGCACCTTGCGGGTGACGAAGACCTTGGGGAAGGGCTCCCGGGTGAGCTTGACGTAGGGGTAGCTCTTGTCGTCCCGCAGCAGGATGTTGAAGGGCGGGAAGTGCTCCTTGATGAGGTTGTTCTCCAGCACCAGGGCTTCCAGCTCCGTTTCGCAGACGATGAACTCCAGGTCCCAGATCCGCGCCACCAGCCGGCGCGTCTTGGCGTCCAGGTGCTTGTTATGGAAGTAGGACTTCACGCGGTTGCGCAGGACCTTGGCCTTGCCGATGTAGAGCAGGCCCCCCGCCTCGTCCCGGTACAGGTAGCAGCCCGGTTGCGTGGGCAGGTCCGCCAGCTTGCGGGCGAGGGCGGGGGACTTGTCGACGTTGGTGCGGATGGCCACGGCGTTCCAGGCGAAGGGTGCCCCCCCATTCTGGGCCGATTCCCCGACTTTATTCGAGCGCCACCTGCAGGGCCCGCCGGAGCACCGAATCCTCGGTCTCGACCAGGGGCGTCGGGATCGCGACGTCCGGCACCACGCCCCGGGCCCGCAGGTCCCCGCTGGGGCGGATGATGTGGGCCTTGGGGAAGTTGACCGTGAGGCCCGTGCGCGGGAGCTGGAACTGCTCCGACGCGCCGTAGGTGGTGGCGAGGTCCGAGGTCTCCTCGCCGAGGATGCGGGCGAAGCCGTAGTCCTGGGCCAGGGCCGCCACGGTGACGGTGTTCGAGTAGGAGTGCCGATTGATCAGCAGGAAGACCTTGCCCTGGAAGCGCCGGCCCTCCCGGGGTTGGGCGAAGGGGAGGTCGAAGGCGAAGCGCTCGCCGGGCCGGTGGGCCTTGTAGGCTTCGGCCATCCGGTGGGAGACGGATCCTTCCGCGCTTTGGGGCAGGCGCTTGGCGTTGGACGCCTCCGCGGCGACGCTGGCCTTGATGCGGAACGCGGACGCGAAGCGGAAGGGCCGGGTGGCGAACCAGGCCAGCATCGGGTCGCTGAAGGAGCTATCGCCGCCGGGATTGTCCCGCAGGTCGATCACGAGGCGGGCGGCACCCGAGCGGATGAATCCGGTGAAGGCGTCGTCGAGGAAGCGGAGGAAGGCAGTTGCGTCCCAGGGGTCGGTGGCGCCTTCCGCGACGTTGTAGAAGGGGCCGGGCCGGAGGTAGGCCACCGTGGGGGTCAGCATGCGGGCTTCCCGCTGGTCCCAGTCCAGCTCGAAGGTGGGCGGCTGCTGCTGGGATCGCGCCTTCACCTCGGCTCGGGTGAGGGCCTCCACCCGGGCGCGGAAGACCCGCCCGTCCGGAGCGCGGAAGGTGGCCCGGTAGGCCTCTCGCTCTCCCCACAGGTGCCAGAGGGTCCTGGGGAAGTCGTGCTCCAGAAAGGTGTGCAGCATGTAGTCGCTGTCGGCGGAAATGAACTGCCCAAGGCTCTGCAGCACCTGGGGCATGGGGCGCCCGTCCAGGGCCACCAGCTCCACGCCGGGCCGGATGCGGGGATCCTCGCAGAACGAGTCCGTGACGTAGGTGCGTTTCCGGAGGACCCGGATCCGCAGGGGGATGGCCCGGCCCCCGGCTTTGCGGAAGGCTTCGAAGGCCTCCGCCGCCTGGCCGAGGTTGGCGTGGGCGACCCGGCCGAAGGCCGTGAAGCGCTGGAAGGCCGCCTGCACCTCCCCCAGGGGCAGGGGGTGGTCGAAGCCTTGAAGGGTTCGGGCGAAGCAGGCGTCGTACTGGGCCTTGGGGCGGCGGGCGTAGAGGTCGTAGTGGGAGGCCCGCAGGCCCTCGTACAGTTCCTGGAAATCCCGCCTCACGTCCTCGGCGGGGATCGGGGCCGGGGCCGGGGGCGATACCGGGGCCCCGGCGCGGGCCAGGTCGAGGGCCAGGAAGAGAAGGGCGGGGCGCAGGTGCATCGGTGCTCCGAGTGTGAGGCCGGGGGGGCAGCCGGTATACTCCGGCAGATGGGTGCAAGTCTGGTCCCCCGGGGCTGGAAGGCCCATGGAGAAGGGCTCCCTTTTCCCTGACCAAAACCTTTCCTGGGCAGCTGGACCATGAACGACGCCAATGGATCCGAGGAACTCCGCTTCGGACCTTGGCGCGCCCGCCGGGGGACCGGGGAACTGTGGGGCCCCGAGGGCGTGGAGAGGCTGGAGCCCAAGGTGATGGAGCTGCTCTTCCTCCTGGCGGCGCGGCCGGACCAGGCGGTCTCGAGGGAAGAGCTCCTCCAGCGGCTCTGGCCCGACGTGACGGTGGGGGAGGACGCCCTGGCCCGGGCGGTCTTCAAGCTCCGCAAGGCCCTGGGCGACGAGGCCCGAGCCCCACGCTACATCGAGACCCTCCCCAAGCGGGGGTACCGCTTCCTGGCCCAATCGGGCCCGGAACCCATGCAGCCCCCCCAGGTCCCCCACCCCCCGCCGGCCCTCCAGGCATCGGTCCTGACCCGGTCCCTGGTGCTGTCCCTGGTGCTGCCCTTGGTGCTGGGCGGGGGATGGGCCCTCCACCGCGCCCAGGGACGGCGGCCGGAGGCGGAGGTGCTCACGGACCGGGCCCTGGACTTCTACTTCCAGTACGTGCAGACGGACAACGAGGCGGCCATCGAGCTCTTCGAACGGGTCCTCGCCCGGCATCCGGACCACGCCCCCGCCTGCGCGGGCCTGGCCAACGCCCTGGCCCAGCGGGTGGTCCGCTGGCCCGAGGGTGCGGCCGGAGCCTCCTTCGCGCGCCTGCGGGACGCCCTCCAGCACGGCCACACCCGGAGCCCGGAGGCGCGGCGGCAGCTGGCCCGGGCCCAGGAGCTGGCGGAGCGGGCGGTCCGCTTGGCCCCCCGGGACCCCGCCGCCCACAAGGCCCTGGGCTTCGTCCTGAGCGTCCGGGAAGCCTTCCCCCAAGCGCTGGCGGCCTACCGCCGGGCGGTGGAGCTGGATCCGGACGCCTGGGGCCCGATGATCAATACCGGGGACTTGCTGGAGATCGCGGGTCGGCCCGAGGAGGCCCTGGGGCACTTCGAATCCGCCTTCACGGCCATGACCCGGGTCTACCCGCAGCAGGCCGCCCGGATTCGGCCCTGGTATGCGGAGCTGGCCCTCCTCATCGCCGACCGCCACCGGGCCCAGGGGCGCCCGGAGACGGCGGAGGCCTGGTATCGTCGGGTCCTGGAGATCGCTCCCTTCCACGAAGGAGGGACCCGGCGCCTGGCGGAGCTGTTGGGGGCCCAAGGCCGGGGGGCAGAGGCCCAGGCCCTGCGGGCCCGCCGGCAGGAGCGCTTCGGCCTCGAGGCCCGGGCCAAGGCCGCGCCCGGGGAATGAGGCCCCGGCGCTGCGTCGAGTCAGCGTCGGAAGGCGCGGCGGATGAGGATGAAGAGGAAGAGGGCGAAGCCGGCGACGATGATGTAGGCGAAGTTCTCGTTGGTTAAGTCGCCGAACTTGTTGCTGTAGTTGGTGGTGGTGCGGGTGGGCTCCCCCGTGGATTCGGAGGGGGTCTCCTGCCGGAGCGATGCGCGCATGGGGTCCTCGGTTGCGGCCAGTCTAGTGTGGCGCCATGGAAATAGCTGCACCCTCCGACCCGGCTTCGGCGCCACACGCGGCGGGGGGCTGATCGCGGGCCGGTCATGGCGCAGGGGTAGCATGGAGTCGGGGGTCCCCATGCTCAAGCTCGAATCCTTCGCCGTGGGGCCCCTGGGCTGCAACTGCTCCCTTCTCTGGGATCCGGAGAGCGGGGAGGGCGTGGTGGTGGACCCCGGCGGGGAGGGAGCGAGGATCCGGGCCCGGGTGGAGGTCCTGGGTTTCCGGGTGCGGGTCCTGCTTCACACCCACGCGCACTTCGACCACGTGGGGGCCACCCGGGAGATGCAGGACCTGTGGC
>CAYSXG010000298.1:0-4633 GCA_964434895.1 uncultured Solibacteraceae bacterium
TGCGCGGCCGGCGGATCCGGAGGCGGCGAGCCCGTCGACGCCAGGCGCGCGCCGAACGCTCACATCATCGTGCTGTTCCCCGAGAGACGAAAGTTCGACCCCCCTTTCGGCCCCATTCCGGGGGCCCAGGGCCTCCCGGATGCGTTCCGCCCCTTCCAGGGCCCGTTGGGCCCTCCAGCGTTCGGTCCGGGCCACTTCGAGGGCCCGCAGGGCCGCCCCCACCGTGGGAGGGGGGAGGGCCGTGGAGAAGATGAAGCCCCGGCAGGCGTTCACCAGGTGCTCCCGCAGGGGGGCGGGGCAGGCGACGAAAGCCCCGGAGCAGCCCAGGGCCTTTCCGAGGGTGCCCATGACCAGGGGGACCTCCCCGGCGATCCCCTGGTGGGCCGCCAATCCCTCGCCTTCAGGGCCCAGGAGGCCCGAGGCGTGGGCCTCGTCCACCATCAGCAGGGCCTCGTGGCGCCGGCAGACGTCCAGCAGGGCCGGGAGATTCGCTCCGTCCCCGTCCATGCTGAAAATCCCGTCCGTGGCCACCAGGGCCAAGGCTCCGGGAGCGGCCCGGGCCCGCCAGGCCCGCAGCCGGGTCTCCAGGTCCTCGACGTCCAGGTGCCCGTAGACTTCCACCTGGACCCCCCGGTCCCGAGCCATCCGGCAGCCGTCGATGAGGGAGGCGTGGTTGAGGGCGTCCGAAAAGATGGCGTCCCCGGCCTGGGTGAGGGCCGGCAGCAGGGTGGCGTTGGCCTGGTAGCCCGTGTTCAGCAACAGGGCCGAGGGCTGGCCCTTCCAGGCGGCCAGGGCGGCCTCCAACCGATCGTGGAGCTCCGTGCTCCCCCGAAGGAGCCGGGCCGCCCCGCTGCCGGCGCCGAATTCCCGGGCGGCTTCGGCGGCGGCCTGGGCGAGCCGGGGGTCCCGCCTCAGGCCGAGGTAGTCGTTGGAGGTGAAGTCCAAGCCCCGAGGCCCCAGGATCTGGCGCTCCCGGCCCAGCTCCCGGCGGCGGCGGGCGCTTCCCTCCAGCCGCTCGTGCCAGGGGGCGGGGATGGGCATGGGAACCTCCTTCGGGATGGGAGCACTCGCTGCTGACAGGGCCATCCCTGGGCACTTTGCCACGGGATGGATCCGCCAAGCGGTGCTAAGATCGAGGATTCGCTTGGAGAACTTCCAGGCTCGCTCCCGCCTTCACCTTCAGTCCCCCTCATAAGGAAACCGAATGCTGCGTACCACCACCCTCCTGACCCTCCTCTCCCTCTCCCTGGCCGCCCAGGAGCCCGCCAAGGCGGCCACTCCCAAGGCCGAAGCCAAGCCCGCCGCGGCCTCCAAGGCCGAGACCAAGCCCGCCTCCAAGGCCGAGGCGCCCAAGGCGGAAGCGAAGCCCGTGGACAAGATCATCGCCATGGTGGGCACGACCTACATCCGCCAGTCCGAGGTGGACGCGGCCATGGCCACCCTGCCCCCCCAGCAGAAGCAGCAGATGCAGATGATGGCGGGAGCCCGGGAGATGTACGTCAAGTCCTACGTGGAAATGAAGCTCCTCGCGGCCAAGAGCCGCCTGATGGGCGTCGACAAGAGCGACGCCTTCAAGCAGAAGCTCGCCGGCGCCACGGACCAGCTGCTGGCCTCCGAGCTCCTCTCCACCAAGGGCCCCGAGCTCCAGAAGAAGATGGAGATGAAGGACGAGGACCTGAAGGCCTACTTCGAGGCCCACAAGGACAAGTTCATGGCCCCGGGCAAGTTCTCCGCGCGCCACATCCTGGTGAGCGTCAAGTCCGACCGCAACCCGAACGGCCTCGGGGAGGAGGAGGCCAAGGCCAAGGTCGCCAAGCTCCAGGCCGAGCTGAAGGCCGGCAAGAAGATGGAGGACCTCGCGAAGGAATACAGCGACGATCCGGGCAGCAAGGACAAGGGCGGCCTCTACGAGAACATCTCCTTCGGCCAGTTCGTGCCTGAATTCGAGAAGGCGGTGAAGGAGCAGGAGCTCGGCAAGGCCGGCGAGCCCGTGAAGACCCCCTTCGGCTACCACGTGATCCAGGCCGAGAAGGTGGACCAGCCCAAGGCCGAGACCTTCGAGGAGGCCAAGGACAAGGTTCGCGCCGAGGCCACCAAGGAGCGGCAGGAGCAGGTCTGGAGCGCCTTCCTGAACGAGATCAAGAAGGACGTCCCCTACCAGTTCGGCGAGATCTCCGAGGCCGCCGCGCCGGTGAAGTCCGCCAAGGCCTCCAAGCCCGCCACGAAGAAGGCCGCCGCCGGGACCGCCAAGTGAAGCCCCAGGTTCTCCTCCCGGTCCTCTCCGTGCTTGCGCCGACCCTGGTCGGCGCCGGCGAGGTCCGGGAGGAGATCCTGGTCATCGTGAACAATCACATCATCACGCGGCGGGCCTTCCAGCAGGCCGTGGAGCAGGAACACGCGGCCCTCTACCGCCAGTTTTCCGGGAAGGAGCTCGACGAGAAGCTCCGGATCGCCCGGGAGAAGACCCTCCAGGGCCTGATGGACGCCTACCTGATGGAAGACAAGGCCGTCGATCTGGGGATGGCCAGCCTGGCGGGGGAGGACTACCTCCGCAGCGTCGTGGACGACGCGAAGAAGCAATACAATTTCGCCTCGGATGCGGATTTCGAGCGGGCCCTGAGGGGCAGCCTCGGGATCGGCCTCGAGGAATGGAAGCAGCGCCATCGCCAGCAGGTCATCCAGCAGGAGGTGCTGCGCCGGGACGTCTACTCCAAGGTGGCCATCGAGGACCAGGAGTTGCGGGCCTACTACGAGGATCACCGCGGCGACTACAAGTTGCCCAGCCGCTTTAGGATCCGGGAGCTGGTGCTCTCCAAGGGGACGGACCTACCGGCCGCCCAGGCCAAGTTGGCCAAGATCCGGGAGGAGCTCAAGGCCGGGAAGGCCTTCGAGGAACTGGTCAAGGAATACAGCAGCAGCCCCAGCCGGAGCACCGGAGGGGACCTCGGCTGGGTGGAAAAGGGGTTCATGCGGAAGGAGATCGAGGAGGCGGCCTTCTCCCTCAAGCCCGGCCAGGTCTCCGAGGTCATGGAAACCGACAAGGACTTCTACCTCATCGAGGCCATCGCGGCGGAGAAGGACGTGGTGAAGCCCTTCCAGGACGTGCGCCAGCAGCTGCTGGAAAAGCTGCAGGAACCCAAGGCCCAGAACGCCATCGAGCAGTACATGCAGTCCCTGCGCGTGCGCGGCAACGTCCGCTTCCTGGTGGCCAAGGATCTCATCCTGAAGGGATAGCCGTGCGGCTGGACGCCTTCCTCAAGAAAACCCACCTGCTCAAGCGCCGGGAGCTCGCGAGGGAACTCTGCGACGAGGGGATGGTCCGGGTGAACGGGACCCCCCGCAAGGCCAGCACGGAGATCAAGGCCGGCGACGAGCTCCAGTTCCCCATCTACAACCGCCTGTTGACGGTGCGGGTCCTGGGGGTTCCCCAAGGCAACGTGGCCAAGGCGGACCAGTGGTCCTACCTGGAGATCCTCGAGGACAAGAGGCTCCTCCTGGACGAGGGCTGGGAGGGGGGCCCCGGCATGCGCACGAAGTCCCCCACGGAGCACTGAGACCATGCCCGAACAGCCCTTTCTCGCCTCCCTGAAGGAAGGGGACGGCTTCGTGGGCCATCTCCTGGCCCAGGAAGCGGCCTTCAAGGTCAGCGCCAAGGGCACCGAGTACCTGGAAGTGAAGCTTTCGGACGCCTCCGGGGATCTGAAAGGCTTTCTGTGGGACCTCCGGGCCATCGAAGGCGACATGGACCAGGTCCAGGCCGACGCCTTCCTCAAGGTGAAGGGCAGCGTCTCCAGCTACAACAGGCGGCTCCAGATGCGGCTGGACAAGGTCCGTTTCGCTGCGGACGGGGAGGTGGGGGACTTCGCTCATTTCTTCCCCACGAGTCGTCGTCCCGTTCCCGAGATGCTGGAAGAGATGGACGCCCTCATCGCCTCCATCCGGGACCCCTGGATCCGCCGTTTGTTGACGGCCCTGTTCGTGGAGGACGCGGAACTCCGCGCCAACTTCGCCAAGGCCCCGGCCGCCAAGAGCATGCACCACGTCTACTTGGGGGGCCTCCTGGAGCACACCCTCAGCATTCTGGGCATGGCCGAAAGGGCCTGCGCCCACTATGCCCAGATGAACCGGGACCTGGTCCTGGCCGGCGTCTTCCTTCACGACGTGGGGAAGACCGCCGAGCTCAGCTACTCCCGCAGCTTCGGTTACACGGACATCGGCAACCTGGTCGGCCACATCTCCATGGAAGCCCTATGGATCCAGCGGGAGGTCGAGAGGATCCCGGGCTTCCCGGAGGAACTGCGCCTGCAGCTTCTGCACATCGTTCTCAGCCATCACGGTCGGCTGGAGTTCGGGAGTCCCGTGGTTCCGAAGACGCCGGAAGCCCTGCTGGTTCACTACTTGGACGACCTGGACGGAAAGCTGGAAGTGATGTTCCGCACCCTCGACACCGACGGGGGTGAGGGCCGTTGGAGTGCCTACAGCCGTTCCCTGGAGCGGATGATTTACAAGGTACGCTGGCCGAAGGCCGAAAATCTGACCTAAAATGGACATTTTCGTCTTGGGGTGACCGCAATTGGTCAGAAAAAGAAGCGAAAAAAGGGCCCTTACTGCCCGCTTGCCCACTCCGATTAGC
>CAYSXG010000299.1:0-4619 GCA_964434895.1 uncultured Solibacteraceae bacterium
CCCGTACCTGGGGCCCCGGGGCCAGCGCCGGGGCCATGAAGGCGGGGGTGCCCATCACCGTGGTGCTGACATGGGCCTCGGGATCCGAAAGGTCCCGGGCCAGTCCGAAGTCCATGACGTAGGCCTGCCAGAGGCCCTGAGGATCCCGCTCGAGCATGATGTTCCCGGGCTTCAGGTCCCGATGGATGATGCCCAGGCGATGGCCCGCGTGGACCCCCAGGCAGCCCTGGCGCACCAGCTCCACCTTTTCGCGCAGGCTGAGGCCCACCGCCGCCCGGGCGAGGGTGGGCCCCTGGATGTACTGCATGCTCAGGAAGGGGAAGCCCTCCAGCTCCCCCGCCTCGAAGACCTTGGCCACGTGGGGATGGTCGATGCGGGCCTGGGATTGGGCCTCCCGCTGGAGGATCCGGGCCTCCCGGGGCAGGCTGGTGCGGAAGAATTTCAGGGCCACCCGCCGCTTCAGATGGGTGTCGTAGGCCCGGAAGACCCGCCCCATGCCCCCGTCCCCCAGGTAGAGCTCGGGCCGGTAGCGCTCGGTGCGGCGAAGGGGGAAGAGGCCCAGGTGGTCCGAGCTGCCGGGGGCCGCCAGGGCCGCCTCCGCCATCAGCCGCTCGGCGCTTTCCGGCCCGAGGGCTCCGGAGCGCACCCAGGTCTCGAGGCCCTCCTCCCGACCCAGGAGCAGGGTGGCCTCGTCGCCCTCCACGAGGCCCCGATGGAGGGCGAGATCGATGGCGGTGCGCTGGAGGGGTTCGTCGTCCATCGTTCAGGTCGTGGGGAAAGCTTAACGCCCTTGTTCCTCAAGGGGCCCCAAGCATGGGATCATCGGCCCCGGCCCCCTCGAGCGGGCCCCACAGGAGCCTCGATGGCGCTTCCGATCATGGTTCTGGCGGGACTGACCCTCCTGGCCCAGGATCCCCCCCCTGCCCGACCCCGCATCAGCCCGACCGAATGGGCGGCGGTGCGGGAGCTCAGCCAGGCCATCGCCACCGAGGACGGGGCGCGGAGCTACTTCGAAAGGAACCCGGGCCTCGCCTCCTCCTTCTCCACCGCCGACACCTTCATCGCCTACCTGGCGAAGTGGCGCTCCCGCGCGACGCCCCTGCCGGCCTCCCTGGACGAGGCCCTCCAGAGCGTGGACGTCTCGGTGCGGGACGGGGAGTCCGGCTTCCTCATCATCGTGACCTACTACCACGCCACCCCAGCCAACTCCATCACCATGATGAAGACCACCTGGAGGAACGGAAGGCTGGTCCTGGTCTCCTTCCTGAAGGGCTTCGCCCACCCGAACCCTCCCTCCGGGTTCTAGACGTGGTCCCAGGGCCTCTCCCGCCCTGCAGGCCCCCGGCCTGGGCCCGCAACGGCCACCTCCAGACCATCCTGGGCAACTACCTCCCCTCGCCCCCCTTCACCCATCCCCACCGGCCCTTCCGGGTGGAGCTCCCGGACGGGGACGCCTTGGCGGGACGGGCCTACGAAGGCTCCAGCGACGTGCTGGTCCTCGTCTTCCACGGCCTCGGGGGGGACGCGAACGCCCACTACGTGCACCGGACCGCCCGGCTCTCCCTGGAGCGGGGCCACCACGTCTGGACCCTGAATCACCGGGGCTGCGGCGAGGGGCGGGGCCTGGCGAAGGGCATCTACCACAGCGGCCGGGGGGACGATCTGGGGGCGGTCTTCCGGGAGGCCCGCCTGCGCCATCCTGGCAAGCGCCTGGCGGCCGTCGGCTTCTCCCTATCCGGCAACGCGCTGCTCTTCAACCTGGGCACCCACCGCTGGGAGGAGCCGGACGTCGCGATCTCCGTGAACCCGCCCGTGAACCTGGAGCGCTCGGCCCTCCTCATCAAGCGGGGCCTCAACCGCCTCTACGACCTGCGCTTCGTCAAGCGGGTCCGGAGGGCGGTGCGGGAGCGGGACGAGGACGGCCTCGCCCAGCGGCACTACCTTACGGCCTGGTGGATGACCCTGCACGACTTCGACGACGCCTACACGGCCCCCGCCGGCGGATTCCGGGACCGGGAGGACTACTACGCCCGCTGCAGCGCGGGCCCGCACCTGGCCTCCATCGACCGGCCCACGGTCATCCTCATGGCCAAGGACGACCCCTTCATTCCCTGGCGGGACCACGCCGAGGCCCCGAAATCCCCCCAGGTGCGCCTCCACCTGGAGGAGGTGGGGGGGCACATGGGCTACCTCAGCCGGGACCTGCCGGACCGCCGCTGGCTGGACCGGGCCCTGGGCCACTACCTGGACGAGCTGCTGGGGGATGAGGCCTCGGCTCAGAACACGCAGCCCAAGCCGTAGCTGAAGCGCCGACCCAGGCCGTCGGGGATATCGTTGATGTTGCGCCGGACGAATTCCGGATAGCGCTGCTCCTCCGCGAAGGCGTTCTTCACGTCCAGGGTCTGGCGGAACTCCCAGCGGCCCGCACGCCGGCGCCACTCCAGGTGGGCGTCGAGGAAGGCCTGGGCCGGAATCCCCTGGCCCAGGGGGCCCTCCCGCCTCCCCTCGTAGGCCAGGAGGGCGGAGGCGGTCCAGGCCCCCCAGCGCTGGGAGAGGCCCGCGTCGGCCCAGATCGAGGGCACGAAGTCGTAGTTGGTCCCCCGCAGGGTGGGCAGGCGGTCGTCGTGGTCCCCCCGCAGCCAGGTGAGGTGGAGGAAGCCCCCCAGCCCCCGCCGCCCCTGGCAGTCCAGGGCGGCCTCGAGGCCCCGGGAGCCGAAGGCGGGCCCGTTGGCGAAGGTGAGGGAGGTGTCGCGAGGGTCGCTGGTGAAGCGCGGATAGGTGGGCAGGCGCACCAGCTTGTCCTGGAAGCGGGCCTGGTAGGCGATGAGCTGGAGGGAGAAGGACCTCCCCTGGTAGATGTACTCCAGCTCCAGGGAATCGCTGGTCTCCGGGCGGGCGTTCAGGTTCCCGTAGAGCACGCCGGGGACGAGGGTGTACTGCTCCAGCATGGTGGGGGCGCGGAAGGACTGGCCCCAGACCAGCTTCAGGCCGCTCCGGGGGCCGAGGGCGTAGCCCAGGGTCCCCCGGCCGGAAAGGTTGCGGCCGAAGTCCTGGTTCTTCGTGCTGCGGGCCCCCAGGATGAGGTTGAGGGGGCCCCGGGAGGTGCTCAGCTGCACCAGGGCGGAATGCTCGTCCACGGAGACATCCCTCAGGTGGTTCTCGTCCTTCACCGCTCCGGTGGTGGGATTGAAGGTCTGGAAGTAGTCGCTGGTGCGGCGCTCGTGGGAGCCCCCCACCTCGAGGTTGGTCTCGGACCCCAGGTCCCAGAGCAGGCTGGCGGTGTGGGTGAGCCGGTTTCCCCGGGTGCGGCGGGCGTCGGAGCCGTCCGGGGAGGGCACGTACTCCCGGAAGGCCTGGTCGAAGGCCAGGCCGTAGCGGACCTGGACCTCCCCCCATCGGTGGGTGAAGGCGTAGCCCAGCAGGAGGCCCTGGGTCCGGAAATCCTGGCCCCCGCCGGTGGAGGGCCTCAGGGTGATGCCCAGGTGGGGGTAGGCGGTGCGGTAGACGTTGGCGAGAAGCTGGTGGTCCCGGCTCTCCAGGCGGAGGTCCACGGTGCGGGAGGCCACGGACTCCGCGTCGGGAATGAGCGTCCCCCCCTCGCCCGGGACCAGGAGGTGCTCCCCGAAGCTGCGGTCCACGTGGCCCCCCACCAGGAGGCTCCAGCCCCCTCCCTGCCGGAAGGTCTGGGCGCTCAGCCGGTAGCCGCCCTGGTCCTCGATGCCCACCTCCACGGCCCCCTCGGAGGCCGCGGGCCGGCGCAGCACCACGTTGATGGCCCCGGCGTAGGCGTTGGAGCCGTAGAGCACGGAGGCGGGCCCCTTGAGGACCTCGATGCGCTCCACGTCCTCGATGGGGATGCGGGAGGGGATGACGGCCCCGGTGGAGGCCTCCCACACCGGCGTCCCCTCGATGAGGAAGAGGATGCGGTTGGAGTAGTGCTCTTCGAGGACCCCCCGGGAGGTGAGCACGTCCCGGAAGAAGGCGGTCCGCCAGGAGGCCATGCCCGGCACCAGGGCCACCGCCTCCGCCACGGTGCGGATGCCGTACTGCTGCAGGGTCTCCCGGTCCACCACCGTCACCACCGAGGGGGAGCTGAGCACCGTGGTGTCCCGGTGGGAGGCCACCTGGATCTTGGTTTCCATGAGGCGCAGGAAGCGCTGGAGCATCTCCTGCTCCTCCGGGGACTCCTGGGCCGCCAGGCCCATAGCGGCCAGGCATACCCAGGCCCATGGACGGGGGGTTGGGACCATGCCCCCCCATCGGCCGTCCCCGGACGGCCCTGAAATCCCGGCGGGACTACCGCGCGAAGGGGCTCAGGGCCCTCAGTTCGGCCACCAGGCCCGGCAGCAGCTCGATCACCGCCTCGATCTCCGCCTCCGTCGTCTCCCGGCTAAGGGAGAGGCGGATGGTGCCCCGGGCGTAGTCCGTCGGAACGCCCATGGCCCGCAGCACGTGGCTGGGCTCCCGCTGCCCCGTGGTGCAGGCGCTGCCGGTGGAGACGCAGACCCCGCGCTCGTCCAGCTTGAGGAGCAGGGCTTCGCCTTCGAGGCCCCGGAAGCCCAGGAAGGAGGTGTTGGGCACGCGCTCGGCCCCGGCGCCGTGGACGCGGACCTCGGGCA
>CAYSXG010000300.1:0-4617 GCA_964434895.1 uncultured Solibacteraceae bacterium
AGCTGGCCCGGGAACCCCGCCCGGTCCTGGCGGCGGCCCTCCTTCCGGAGCTGCGCAAGCGCTTCCCGGACCAGGCCGACCGCCTGAGGGAACGGCTCCTGGCCGGCGACTGCCCCGTCTCCCGGGCCGCGGCCCTCGAGGACCTTCCCCAGGCCCCGGCGGGGACCGAGCTCGAGGCCCTGGTGGCCCGGGTCTGGGAGGATTCGGAATTCGAGCCCCAGCAGGCCCTCATCCAGGCCTTCGTCCGGTGGAAGCTGTCCGAGGCCGAGCTGCGGGAGCGGCTCCGGCCCTGGCTGGAGCATCCCAACTGGTCCTGCCGCTACGAGGCCTACCTGGCCCTGAGGAGGCTGGATCCCGCCACGCCCTGGCCCGCGGCCCCGGCCCCCTCCCCCGCCCAGGAAAGGATCCTGCGCCTGGCGGAGCGCCTGGCCCGGCGCGGTCGGCCCCTGCGGCTGCGGCTGCGCTTCTCGGGTCGGCGCACCGTGATACTGCGCCTGGATCCCATCAACGCGCCCATCAACGTGGCCAACCTGGTGCAGCTGGCGAGGAAGGGCTTCTTCGACGGCCGCCGCGTGCCGCGGGTGGTGCCGGACTTCGTGGTGCAGATGGGATCGCCATACGACACCATGGACGGGGGGCCCGGCTACACGGTGCGCTGCGAGAACAGCCTGGACTGGTACGGGCCCGGCAGCGTGGGCATGGCCCTGGCGGGCAAGGACACGGGCGGCTCCCAGTTCTTCATCACCACCAACGCCACTCCCCACCTGACCGGGAAGTACACCCGGGTCGGGGAGGTGGAGGATCCGGACCGCGCCCTGCCCCTCCTGGACGAGCTGGAATTGGGGGCGAGGATCGAGCGGGTGGAGGTCCTGCCCTAAAAACCGCGCGGGCCTCGCCTCATTCCAGGGCCTTGGCCACGCCTTCGGCCTTCATGCGCCGGGCCAGGGCCAGGGCCTCGCGGCGGGCGGCCTCGTCCCCGTCCCTCAGGATGAGGCTGGCGGTCTGGCCGGCCTGGGCCTCCCGGTCCTGGAGCAGCTGGGCCTCCATGGCCAGGACCAGCCACTTTCCCAGGACCCGGCTGGCCTCCGTGGCCAGGGGGAGGGGGGAACGGTGGTGGAGGCCCGAACCGAAGCGCTCCGCCCACTGGGAGGGCAGTTCCGAGGCCAGCTCCGTGCCCCGGCCCAGGATCTGGTCCACCTTGGCCTGGGCGAAGGCCTCCAGCCCCTTCCAGTCGCCGAGGCGGCGCAGCTGGGCCTCCGCCAGGGCCAAGGCCCGGGGCCCGGGCCAGTCCGAAAGGTCCTCGAAGCGCTGGGGGGGCGGCACCAGGTCCTGGAAGAAGGGGGCCAGGCGGGGCTCCTCCCCCTCCCGCCAGGCGGCCAGCAGGGCGAAGAGCTCCCAGGCCAGGGGCGAACGGGGGTTCTTGCGCAGGGCCACCTTCACGACCTCCAGGCGCCGGTAGGCCAGGTCCGCCAGGGGGGAATCCTCCTTGCTGCCGGGCAGGGGCAGGATCGGCAGGCCCGTCTGGACCCCCTCGGCCCACCCCTCCCGGGACAGGAAGGATTCCAGGGCCTCGGCGAAATCCTCCTGGAAGCTCGGCCCCATGCGGCGCAGCCCCCGCTCCCACACCTTCACCACCAGGGCGTGGGCCACGTCCCTCCGCTCCGGATGCTGGCGGAGGAAGTCCCGCAGCTCGGTCTCCAGGGGGCGCCACCCGGCCTCGGCGAAGGCGGCCCGCAGGTCCTGGGGGATGCCCGCGGACCAGCCCACGAGGGCCCGCCCCGCCTCGTTGAGGAGGTAGGCCCCGGGACGGGTGAGGCCCAGGCGGAGGGCCGTGGAGTCCTTGGACTCGATCTGGATCACCCCCAGCTCCGCCGACACGTCCAGGAGGAAGGGATCCTCCAGGCGCAGCAGCCAGCCGGGGGCCCCGTCCACCAGCACCAGCAGGCCCCGGCGCCCGGCCAGGCGATGGATCCAGGAGGCCTTTTTGGCGGGGGCGGGGGCGTCCTGCAAAACGGCGGGAAGGGCGGCGGCCAGGATGGGCATGGGAACCTCACACCCAGTGTGCCTCGGAAGCCAGCTGCGTTCCGGTAGGATGGGGGTTCAATCCGGAGTTTGCATGGCCCTCACCCGCGACCAGCTCGTCCGCCGCGCCGCCCAGGAACTGCGCGACGGCTACTACGTCAACCTCGGCATCGGCATCCCCACCCTCGTGGCCGGGGCCATCCCGGCGGGCATGGAAGTGGTGCTCCAGAGCGAGAACGGGCTGCTGGGCATGGGCCCCTTCCCCGCCCCGGAGGAGGTGGACGCGGACCTCATCAACGCCGGCAAGCAGACCGTCACCACGGCCCCCGGGGCCAGCTTCTTCAGCTCCGCCGACAGCTTCGCGATGATCCGCGGCGGCAAGATCGATCTCTCCATCCTCGGCGCCATGCAGGTGGACATGGAGGGCAACCTGGCCAACTGGATGATCCCCGGAAAGATGGTGAAGGGCATGGGGGGGGCCATGGACCTGGTGGCCGCCGCCCGGCGCGTGGTGGTGGTCATGGAGCACACCGCCAAGAACGGCGACTTCAAGATCCTGCGCCGATGCAGCCTGCCCTTCACCGGCCAGCGCTGCGTGGACCGCATCATCACCGAACTGGCGGTCATCGACGTGGTGCCCGGGCGGGAGGGCCTGAGGCTGGTGGAGCTGGCCCCGGGGGTCACCAAGGAGGAAGTCCAGGCCCGCACGGAACCTCCCCTCGTCATGGACCACGTGCTGGAGATGGCGGTCTGATCCGCCCCGGAGGCCCCATGGCCCGTCCTCTGCCCCTCCTCGTTTTCGCCGGAGGCGTGCTCCTGGCCGCCCAGCCCTTCCGTCCCTACCTCCGCCTGGACCCCCCCGCCGCCACCGCGGCCCCCGGTGGCACCGTGGCCTTCCGGGCCGAGATCAACTACGTCCCGGACGGCCCCCGTCCCCTCCGCCAACCGGGGAAGTGGAGCGTGGAGGAGGGGGCCGCCGGCGGCACCATCAGCCGCTCCGGGCTCTACACGGCCCCCGCCTCCCCCGGCACCTACCACGTGAGGGCCGAGCGGGAGGACTATCCCGGCGTGGGCAGCCGGGCCAAGGTCGTCGTCCGCTAGCGGCGTCCGTTCGAACTGGCATGCTGGACGCCCTCTACCGCTTCCTTCGCCCCCTGGTCTTCCGCATGGACCCGGAGCGGGCCCACGACCTGGCCTTCGCCCTAGGAGAGCGTGTCTGCGACTGGCCCAAGCTGCCCGAAGCGGAGCTGGACCCCGCCCTGGAACGGACCGTGGCCGGCCTGCGCTTCCCCTCCCCCCTGGGCCTGGCCGCGGGCCTGGACAAGGGGGCGCGACTGCTCCCCCTCTGGAAGGCCCTGGGTCTGGGTAGCGTGGAGATCGGTACCGTCACCCCCCGGCCCCAGCCGGGCAATCCCAACCCCCGCCTCTTCCGGCTGCCGGAGGAGGGGCTGGTCCTCAACCGAATGGGCTTCAACAGCGAGGGGGCCGACGTGGTGGCGGAGCGGCTGCGGGAGCGGCCCCCGGGCCTGGTGGTGGGCGGGAACCTGGGCAAGAACAAGGAGACCCCCGAGGAGCGCGCCCTGGAGGACTACCGCGCCGCCTACGGGCGCATCGCCCCCTGGGTGGACTACACGGTGCTCAACGTCTCCAGCCCCAACACCCCCGGACTGCGGAACCTCCAGGCCCCGGCCCTCCTCGAACCCCTGCTGGCGGGCATGCTGGGCCTGCGGAAGGAGCTGGGCCTGGAGCGTCAGCCCCTCTTCCTGAAGCTGGCCCCGGACCTGGCCCCGGAGGACCTGGACGCCATCGTGGACGTGGCCCTGGCCAGCGGCATCGACGGCCTCGTCGCCACCAACACCACCCTGGACCGGGCCATCGTTTCCCCGGCCCGCCGCCCCCGGGTGGAGGCCTGGGGGGCCGGCGGCCTATCCGGCCGGGGCCTGGGCCCCAAGGCCCGGGAGGTGCGCCGGCGCATCCTGGCCCGCCTGGGGGGACGCCTCCCCCTGGTGGCCTGCGGGGGCATCGGCAGCGCCGAGGAGGCCCGCCGAGCCCTGGCGGACGGGGCCGCCCTGGTGCAGATCTACTCCGCCCTGATCTTCGAAGGGCCGGGGCTGGTGCGGCGGATCAACGAGGGGCTCAAGGAGGTTTCCGCGCCCCCACCCCCAGGCCATTAGGTCGGTTGAACCCCTTGAATTAATTCCTGTATTGAGCTGGCTAATTCGCGATCAAACACCACCTTGAAAG
Organism: uncultured Solibacteraceae bacterium; assembly: GCA_964434895.1. Lineage (GTDB taxonomy): Bacteria > Acidobacteriota > Holophagae > Holophagales > Holophagaceae > CAYSXG01. Next base: position 4,267 of record CAYSXG010000300.1, read on the forward strand.
GTTCAAGGCCCGGGGCGCCCAGGGCCTCCCGCACCGCCGGGGCGGGATCGGACATTTGCCACAGGCCCGTCACCAGGGCCTGGATCCGCCGCAGGAGAGCCACGCCCCGCCCCTCGGGCAGGGTCGGGACCCGCTGCTCCAGGTACCTCCCGGTCCTTTGCACGCGGGTGGCCTGGCATTCCAGAAAGGCGAGGGCCGTGAGGTAGTCGATTTTCTCCTCGAAGATCCCCTGGAGGAGCCCGCGGCGCCTGTGCAGATTGTGCAGACCCCCGAAGGGCGCCACAACAGCACCCCCCACCACCGCCGCCCACCCCAAAGGGCAGTAAAGGAAAAACTGACGACCCGCCGCCG
>CAYSXG010000301.1:0-3880 GCA_964434895.1 uncultured Solibacteraceae bacterium
CCCGACGGCACCCGGCTGGCCTACCTCCAGGGAGGGCAGGTGTGGGTGGTGGACCTGGCCACCCTGGAGCGCAAGCAGATCACGAAGCTCAGCGGCGGCGCGGCGAGCCAGGCCTGGAGCCCTGACGGGAAGCTGATCGCCTTCACCAGCGTCACCGTGCCCGGGGGGGACGAGGCCGAGAACGCCGCCTACCTCAAGGGGCAGGAGGAGTCCAAGGTCCGGGCCCACCGCACGGACAAGCTCATGTTCCGCCACTGGACCGAGTGGAAGGACCCCAAGCAGGTGAGCCACCTCTTCGTGGTCCAGGTCGATGGCGGCGAGGCGCGGGACCTGACGAAGGGCTTCGCCACCGACGTCCCCCACTTCAACGACGTGGCGGCGGGGGACGGCTTCGACTGGGCGCCGGACGGGCGCTCCCTCGCCTTCGAGAGCCACCCGGATCAGTGGAAGGCCCACAGCACCAACGGCGAGATCTACGAGGTGAGCCTCGGGGACGGGGCCGTCCGCAAGCTGAGCGACAACCCCGCCATGGACACCACCCCGCGCTACTCCCCGGACGGCCGCTACCTGGCCTGGCGGGCCCAGCGGCGGCCCACCTTCGAGGCGGACAAGATGGAGCTCTGGGTCATGGACCGGGCTTCGGGCCGGGTGGTGCGTACCACGAAGGAGGCGGACCTCAGTGTCGGGAACTTCGCGTGGATGGGCCCGGAGCTGGTCTTCACGGCGGACGTGGGCGGCCATTCGGAACTCTTCCGGTGGGGGAGCGGCGAGGCCCGGCGTCTGAGCCGGAACCTGCACGTGGAGGCCTTCGCGCCGCTGAAGGATGGCCTTCTCCTCCAGGCCAGCGACACCGCCACCCCCGCGGACCTCTACACCCTGGACCTGGAGGGCGGGGCCCCCGTCCGCTACACCCACCACAACGAGGGGCTGGCGCGGGACCTGGGCCTGAACCGCGCGCAGAGCTTCACCTTCAAGAGCCTTCCCCTGAAGAAGGGTGGGCGGCCCGTGGAGGTGGAGGGCTTCGTCGTCAAGCCGGTGGGCTTCGATCCCGCGAAGAAGTACCCGGTGGCCTTCCTGGTCCACGGCGGGCCCCAGAGCGGATGGAAGGACGCCTGGAGCCACCGCTGGAACCCCCAGACCTGGGCCGGCCGGGGCTACATCACCGTGCAGATCAACTTCCGTGGCAGCGACGGCTACGGCCAGGCCTTCACGGACAGCATCAGCGGCGACTGGAAGGGCGGCGTCATGCAGGACCTCATGAAGGGGCTGGACGCCTTCCTCAAGGCCACGCCCCAGGCCGATCCCCGGCGCGTCGTCTGCGCCGGAGCCAGCTACGGGGGCTACGCGGTGAACTGGATGGCGGGCCACTACGCCGACCGCTTCGCGGCCTTCGTCTGCCACGCGGGCATCTTCAACACCGAGGCCATGCAGCTGGCCACCGAGGAGCTCTGGTTCCCCAAGTGGGAGTTCCGGGGTTGGCCCTGGGAGTCCCCGGCCACGGCGAAGCTGTGGCGGGACCAGAGCCCCCACCTCGCGGCCGCGAACTTCAAGAAGCCCATGTTCGTCATCCACGGGGAGCTGGACTACCGCGTGCCCTACACCGAGGGCCTGGCCAACTACCAGGTGCACCAGCTGCGGGGCATCCCCAGCCAGCTGATGGTCTTTCCCGACGAGGGCCACTGGATCCTCAAGCCCCAGAACAACCGTGCCTGGCAGAACGCCCTGCTGGACTGGGCGGACCGCTGGGTGAAGTAGGGGCGTTCGGGGGATCATGGGGGATGCGATTCGCTTCCCCCCTTTCCTTCTTGGCCCTGCTCGGGAGCCTTGCCGCCCTGGGGTGCACCGGTGGGGGTTCCAAGGAGGGCCCATCGACCTCGGCCCCCAGCCACGTGGTCTACGTCCTGAACAACGGCGGCAGCTCCATCTCCACCTACTGGGCCGACGCGGAGGGGCGGCTCTCCCCCCACGATCCCGCGTCGGGGGCGGTCTGGACGCCGGACAACCCCCTGAACTTCTGCCTCGATTCGCGGCAGGGACGGATGTACACCATCGGTGGATTCGCTTCGAGGCAACGGGTGGGCCTGTTCACGCTGTCCACCGCGGGGGAGCTGAGCTCGACGGCCCTGCCGGGGTGGCCCCTACCCGTGCCCGACGACGAAACGGACCTGGCCTTCGATCCGGAATTCCGCTTCGCCTTCGCGCCGGACGGGAATCGCGGAACCCTCACGGCCTACCAGGTGCAGGCGGACGGATCCCTGCGGCTCAATCCAGCCTCGAACAACCCCGTGCCCTGCGGCGGCCATCCCGGCTCTCTGGTGATCGATCCCACGGGCCGCTTCCTGTACGTTCTGGCGGACGGCCAGGTGTGGACCTATCGCCTCCAGGCGGACGGCAGCCTGGCCTCCGCGGGAGCCCCCGCGAGCGTGGGGGGGAACGGGACCATGATCGCCCTCGCCCCCAATGGCCAGGCCTTGTACGCCGTGGACCTTCCGCGGGGGCAGATCCACCTCCTCCGGGTGCAGGCCGACGGGACGCCGGCCCCGGCCTCCCCGGCGGACGACACCCCCATGACGGGGCTCTACCCCTGGCGCATGGCCCTGGATCCCAGTGGACGTTTCGCCTTCGTGGCCGCCTCGAACAGGATTTGGGGATTCAAGGTGAACGCCAACGGCACCTTGAGGCCCAACGATCCGGTCGGGGGGCCCATAGCCACGGGACGGACCCCCGGCCTGATGGCCTTCGCTCCCGAGGGCAAGGTGATGTACGTCCCCAACCAGGATGACGACACCCTTTCGGCCTTCGCGGTGGACGCCGAGGGCCAGCTGGCCCCCCTCCAGGCGATTCGCACCGGGGGAGCACCGAACCGCGTCCTGGTGCGCTGAGCCTCAGGGCCCCGGCCGCGGCTCCATCGCCCGCCAGGGCTCCATCACGAAAGCCCGGGCGAAGGCCCGTGGGTGGGGCAGCTCCAGGCGCAGTTCCGGCCCCAGGAAGGGTGCCAGGTCCTCCGGCGCGGCCCAGGTCCAGCGCCCCCTGCGGCCGTCCACGGTGACGAGGTCCAGGTCCACGGTGCGGGGGGCGTTGGGGCCGAGGCTGCGGTCGCGGCCCAGCCTCAGCTCCAGGCGCAGCAGCTCCTCCAGCAGGCGACGGAAGTCCCGGCCCGGCGCCTCCAGCCGGGCCACGGTATTGAGGTAGGCGGGCCCGAGGCCCGATTCGTCGGTGGTTTCCATCACCAGGGGCGAGGCCGCGACGGCACCCAGTCCCCGCAGGCCCTCCAGGGCCGCCCCCAGATGGGCGCGGCGGTCCCCGAGGTTGGACCCGAGGGCCACGATGGCGATCATCTTCACCCCTTCCGAAAAGGCGATGGAACCGCAGATTCCGCAGATTTAGAACGTGGACATTCTTATCTGCGTTTTCACTTCTTCTTTCCGTGCTCGGCCACCACCACCGTGCGGATGCCGCCGCGAATGAGAAAGTCCCCCTCCACGCGCATCCAGGCGGGCTGAGTGGCGGCCACGAGATCGTCGAGGATCTGGTTGGTGACGGCCTCGTGGAAGGCGCCGCGGTCCCGGAAGGACCAGAGGTAGAGCTTGAGGCTCTTGCTCTCCACGCAGAGCTGGTCGGGCTGGTAGCGGATGGTCAGGTGGGCGAAGTCCGGCTGGCCCGTGAGGGGGCAGAGGCAGGTGAACTCCTCGGTGCTGAAGACCACCTCGAAGGGGCGTCCGGGCCGCGGGCTCTTGAAGGCGTCCAGCCGCTCCGTGGGGCGGGTGACGACGTAGCGGGGGAGGGGGTCCGGAAGGGTGGCGGGCTCGGATTTTCGGGGGGTCTTTCGGACGGGCATCGTCACACCTTCCAAGGATCGGGGATGAATGCGTAGGGGATG
>CAYSXG010000301.1:3890-4608 GCA_964434895.1 uncultured Solibacteraceae bacterium
CCCAGGGCGAGGCCCCGCCGGACGATCTCGCCTTTCCGCGCGTGGATCAGCGGGGCCCGGAAGGCCAGGCGGGTTTCGGGCCGGGTGCCCAGGTTGGCGGTGGCCTCGAAGCTGCGGAGGAAGGCCTCGGTGCAGTCGGGGTAGCCGCTGCCGTCCTCTTCCACGAAGCCCACGAAGATCGCGCCGGCCCCCAGGGTCTCGGCCCAGGAGGTGGCGGTGCTGAGGAGGTGCGCGTTGCGGAAGGGCACGTAGCTCGGGGGAACCCCGGCGCGGTGGGGGTCCTGGTCCAGGGGGAGGGCGATGGAGGCGTCCGTGAGGGCCGATCCGCCAATGGCGCGGAGGTTGTCGAAGCTGATGACCAGCCGGCGCGCCGGGGGCACCCCATAGAAGTCCGCGATGTCCTGGAAGGCCCTCCGTTCCCGGGCCTCCGTGCGCTGGCCGTAATCCGCGTGGAGCAGGGCCAGTTCGAAACCTTCGGCCCGGGCCACGGCGGTGGTCACGCAGGAGTCCATGCCGCCGGAGAGGGAGACCACCGCGAGGCTCACGGACCCACCTCCGAGGCCCAGGCCTCCAGCTCGTTCAGCTCCGATTCCAGGCCCTCCTCGTCCGTTTCCGCCGCGGATCGGGGGGCGCCGAATCGCACGGTGCAGCGGGCGAAGGGCTGGGGGAGCACCATGGCGTCCCAGGTTCGGAGTTCCCAGGCGCGATCGAAGGCCAC
>CAYSXG010000302.1:0-4604 GCA_964434895.1 uncultured Solibacteraceae bacterium
GCCCGGCCCGGGGTGTAGTCGTCGTAGGGGGTGTCGAAGCCGGGGGCCGTGCGGTGGAAGACCTCCGGGGCCACGACGGCGAAGCCCTCCCCCGCCAGGCGCCGAGCCAGGTCCTGGATGTGGGCGTTGACCCCGAAGATCTCCTGGAGCAGCAGCAGGCCGGGGGCCTCCGGGGCCTCGGGCAGGGCGGCGAAGGCGCGCAGGGTGGTGCCGTCGTCCACGGGCAGGTCGATCCATTCGGCGAGGATCTCCATCTAGACCCCGAACCGGCGCAGGCTTCCGGCCTCCAGGGGCCCGAGGCGCTCGAGGCTGGACTGGCGATCGCCGGGATCGAAAAGGGTGGGCATGTCCCCACTCTAGGGCACCCCGCCCGAAACCCCGCATCCAAATCGGGTCCGCGGCCGCGTCCACCGGCCTTCGCGGCGGGGATGGTACCTTCTGCTCTGGAAGGGAGTCCCATGCATCCCCCTCATCCCGAGACCTACCGCGACCAGCTCCGAGCCTTTCTTCGGGAGGACTGGGGCACCCAGGACTGGACCACGGCCTGCGTGGCGGACCGGCCCATGGAGGGTCGCGTCGTGGCCAAGGCGGACCTAGTGCTGGCGGGCCTGCCCATGGCCGCCGAGGTCATGCGCCTCGTGGATCCGGCCGCCGAGGTGGCCTTCCACGCCCAGGACGGCGAGCGTCTGGAGCGGGGCCGGCCGGCCCTCGTCCTGCGGGGGAGCAGCCACGCCATCCTGCTGGCGGAGCGGGTGATGCTGAACCTGCTGCAGCGCCTTTCGGGCACGGCCACCCTCACCCGGGCCTTCGTGGACGCCGTGGCGGGCACGGGGGCGCGCATCCTCGACACCCGCAAGACGACGCCGGGCCTCAAGCTGCTGGAGAAGTACGCGGTGCGCTGCGGCGGCGGCGTGAACCACCGCCTCACCCTCGGGGACGGCGTGCTGCTGAAGGAGAACCACCTGGCGGCCATGGGGGGCATCGCCCCGGCGGTGGAGGCGGCCCGGCGGGCAGCCCCGAACCTGGTCCGCATCGAGGTGGAGGTGGAGAACCTCGACCAGCTCCGGGAATGCCTGGGCCTGCCGGACATCTACGGGGTGCTGCTCGACAACATGGACAACGAGGGGATGCGCGAGGCCGTGCGCCTGAGGGACGCGGCGGGCTCCCGCATCTTCCTGGAGGCCAGCGGAAACCTGAACCTGGAGCGGGCCCGGGCCGTGGCGGAGACCGGCGTGGACTTCCTCAGCGTGGGCGCCCTCACCCACAGCGCCCCCGCGGCGGACCTGAGCCTGCGTCTGCTCGGCTGATAGGGGATTCTAGAAATCGCACGGGCCGCGCCGGGAGCGCCGGCCAAGCGAATGCAAGGACGGCGAGGGCCCCGTGGAGCGCGGAGCCCCAGGGCCGGAGACCGGGCGGTGCCCTACCTCAGGCGGAACCGGCCCGTGAGGCGCTGGAGGTCCTGGGCCAGGGAGGCCAGGTCCTGGATGGTGGCGCTGGTCTTGTGGAGGGAGCTGGCCAGCAGGGAGCTGGTCTCGGCGCTGCGGTCCGCCCGCTGGGCCGCCTCCTGCATGGCCGAAAGGGTGTGGCGGGAGGCTTCGGCCTGGGTCTCCAGGGCGTGGGAGATGGCCTCGATGGTGTCGGCGTAGGCCTTCACGTCCTCGGTGATGCGGGCGAGGCTGCCCCCGGCGGCCTGCACGGAATCCGTGCCCCGGGCCACCCGGTCGCCGCTTTCCTGGATGAGGGCGCTGATCTCCTTGGCGGCGGTGGCGCTGCGCTCGGCCAGCTTGCGGATCTCCTCGGCCACCACCGCGAAGCCCTTGCCCTGGGCCCCGGCCTTGGCGGCCTCGATGGCGGCGTTGAGGGAGAGGAGGTTGGTCTGGCGGGCGATGTCGGCGATGACCACGGTGATCTTGCTGACCCGCTCCGAGCTCTCCTGGATCTCGCCCATGGCGGCGGAGCTCTCGTCCACGCTGACCTGGCCCAGCTTGGTGGCCTCCTCGGTGTCCTGGGCCACGCGGCGGGCCTCCTGGGTGGAGCCCAGCACCTCGCCGATGTGGCCGGAGGCCTCCTGCATCACCTGGGAGGCGGCGCCCACGGCCCCGCGCTGTTCCTGGGCCTCCCGGCTGAGGCTGCCGGTGGTGTGATCGATGTGCTGGGCCGTGGCCGCCAGATCCGCGGTGGCCCCCGCCAGCTGCTCGGAGGCCCGGGCGATGGCCTGGATATCCTCCCGGAGCTGGACGAGCACCGCGTTGATGCTCTGGGCCGCGCGGCCCAGCTCGTCCTCCCCTCCCACGTCGCAGGTCTGGCTCAGGTCCCCCCGGGCCATGCGGTCCAGGGTGTCCTGGAGCTCCTCCAGCCCTTGGCCCACGCGGGTCTTGACGGCCCCGCCGGCCAGGAGGGCGAGGACCGCCCCGCCCAGGGCCGCCCCCAGCAGGAGGGTCCGGTCCTTCCCGGCCCAGGCCAGCCAGGCCAGGAGGGCCAGGAGGGCCCACTGGAGGCCCAGGAGCAGGTGGACGCCCTGCCGGAAGGGAAGGCGGGAGGAGGAGACGGCGGCCACGGGAACCCTCCGAGGGAAACGGTTCCCTCCTATCGACGGACCCGGGTTCGGAGGCGAGTTCCGGACGAGTGGACGGCGATCCCTTCGCCTTTGGAGGCGACCCCGCCGCCACAGCCTCCCAATCTCGCGATCAGGCGTAGGATCGAAGCCGACGCCTCAGAGCCAACCCATGAAATTGCTCGTGACCCTTTGGGTTTCCACCGCAGCGCCGCGGCGGTGAACGAATCGCACAAGGAGTACGCCATCGAGGCTTCCAAACTGCTGGATCACCCGGCGGATTACGGGCTCGCGGCATCGGAGCTGGATCGCTCCACCGCCGCCCACCCCGACATCGAATGGGTGGAGCTGGACCCGGAGAAGGGGACCCTCCAAAGGCCCGACGATCTGCTGATTGCTTCGGCCCCGCTGCAGGTGAGGTCCTACGCGGACGTGCTGAAATTCACCTTCGGCTTCGACGCGAAGGGCCAAATGGTCTGCCCCTGGAGATCCCCGGAGGCGGTGCCGGCCAAGGCAGCGCCGGAAAGGCCGGATACCCAAGCGACCCAAGAGGAGCCTCCCGCGAGCCGTCCTAAGCCGTAGGCGCCTGGATCGAAGAGGCCGGCCGCTCCCCCGGCCCTACTCGGGGGCGTCGGCCCGGACCACCAGCACGTCCCCCACGGCGTAGCGCACGACCCGGGCTGCGGTGCTGCCGAAGAGCAGGCGCTCCAGGGCGCTGTGGCCCCGCTGGGAGACGACCAGCAGGGTCTCCGGATCCGAAGCGTTCACCAGCTCCTCGGCGGGGCTGCCCCAGCGCACCAGGACGCTGGAGTTCGGGATGTCCCGGATCCAGCCCTCCAGGTGGTTCCGGGCCTCGGCCTCCAGGGATTCCAGCCAGGCGGGGTCCGGCAGGGCGATCTGGGCCTCCGGGAGCAGGGGGGCCGGGGCCTGGAGCACGTGCATGGCCTCCAGGGGCACCTCCAGGCGCTTGGACCACTGGGCGGCGCGGCCAAGGGCCCGGCGGGAGGCTTCGGAGAAATCGACGCCCACCAACACGCGCTTGATCATGGCCACCTCCGCTTTGCGCTCCCAAGATAGGGCCGGCCCCTGGAGGGGGATCAAAAAAACTTGAAATAGATGTTTAAACATGTAAATTGAAAGCGGGCCCTGAGGCCCATGGAGCCCACATGCTGACCCTTCGACGCGCGGAGGACCGCGGGGCCTTCGATTGCGGATGGCTGGACACCCGCCACACCTTCTCCTTCGGGGAGTACTACGATCCGGAGCACCACCACTTCCGCGCCCTGCGGGTCCTCAACGAGGACTGGGTGCGGCCCGCCCAGGGCTTCGGGACCCACGGGCACCAGGATATGGAAATCCTCACCTGGGTGCTGGAAGGGGCCTTGCAGCATCGGGATTCCCTCGGGAGCGGCGGGGTCATCCGCCCCGGCGAGGCCCAGGTCATGAGCGCGGGCACGGGCATCCGGCACAGCGAATTCAACGCCTCGCCCCAGGACCCCGTGCACCTCCTCCAGATCTGGCTGCTCCCGGAGGCCAAGGGCCTGGCCCCCCGCTACGCGCAGGTGGCCTTCGATCCCGGGATCCTGCACAACCGCTTCGGCCTCATCGCCAGCCGCGACGGGGCCGAGGGCAGCGTCGGCCCTCCCCGCGCGCGGCCTCGGGGCGGCCGTGGTCGACGACTCGGTCGCGGCCGGCTCGACCGTGAAGGGCGAGACGACCGTCGACACGGCGCGGAACATCGAGGCCATGGGGATCGACGCCGTCGTCGTCCGCTCGCAGCACGCCGGGACGGCCACGCTCCTCGCGCGGCGGCTCCGCGCGTCGGTCCTCAACGCCGGCGACGGGGCGCACGAGCACCCGACGCAGGCCCTCCTCGACGCGCTCACGATCCGCCAGCGGCTCGGGAGGATCCAGGGGCTCCGAGCCGCGATCGTCGGCGACATCGCGTACTCCCGCGTCCTCCGTTCGAACATCCGGCTGCTTACCAGGATGGGCCGCCCCGTTACGGTCTGACGGCCCCCCGAGCCTCCCCCGCCCCGGACGGAAGGAG
>CAYSXG010000303.1:0-4591 GCA_964434895.1 uncultured Solibacteraceae bacterium
TCTTTCGTCCCGGCGCCCGAGCCCCTTCTTCCCGCCCACGTCCTGGTGGTGGAGGATTCCCCCACCAACCTGCACATCGTGCTCCACCTGCTGGAGTCGGAGGCGACCCTCACCCACGTCAACGCGCTCTCGGGCCCCGTCCCCTTCCACGCCCACCGCAAGAAGATCCGAGACGACCGTGGCTTCAGGCAACAGGTGGAGACCTGCATCCGCGACCAGCCCGGGGCCGCCTTTACCCACGGCCCCTGCCCTCCTGCATGACCGAGCTGTATCCCGAATTCTGGAAGGCCTCCTCCCATGCCTGAAGCGGATCGACCCAAACTCCTCCTCGTAGACGACGCTCCGGCCAACCTCCGACTCCTCGTGGGGGGCCTGGGGGAGGCCTTCGATCTCCACGTCGCCAAAAGTGGGTCCGAGGCCCTGGCCATCCTCGAACAATGGTCCCCGGACCTCATCCTCCTGGACGTGATGATGCCCGACATGGATGGCCACGAGGTCTGCCGGCGCCTCAAGGGCGACCCTCTCCGAAGGGACATCCCCGTGATCTTCGTGACGGGGCGGGACGATGAGGCGGACGAGCTGGAGGGCCTGGAGCTGGGGGCGGTGGACTACATCGCCAAACCCTTCAGCCTGCCCATCGTGAGAGCCCGGGTGAACACCCACCTGGAGCTGAAGCGGTACCGGGATCTCCTGAAGAACCACGCCTTCGTGGACGGCCTCATCGGCATTCCCAACCGTCGCCGCTTCGACGAGGTGCTGGCCCAGGCCTGGGCCATGGGCTCCCGGCAGGGCAGCCCCCTTTCGATGCTCCTTCTGGACGTGGACCACTTCAAGGCCTTCAACGACCACTACGGCCACTTGGCCGGCGACGCCTGCCTCACCCAGGTGGGGCGCGCCCTCGCCCAGGGGCTTTCCCGGGCCTCCGACCTGGTGGCGAGGTATGGAGGGGAGGAATTCGGGGTCGTCCTTCCGGGGACCTCTCTGGAGGGGGCCCGGGCCGTGGCTGAAACCCTTCGGCGGGCCGTCGAATCCCTGGCCCTCCCCCATGCCCGCTCCAGCGCGGCCGATAGGGTCACCGTCAGCCTGGGCGCCGCCACCTGCACCCCCGAAGCGGGATCCCAACCCTCGACCCTGGTGGAATCCGCGGACCAGGCCCTGTACCGCGCCAAGCAGGGAGGGCGGAACCGAGTGGGATCCTGAGATGAAAGGGGGATGGGCCCTCCTGCTGGGTTGCCTGCTGGGCCTCCTCCCCGCCCCGGCCTCGGAACCGCCCCCCTTGGACAGTTACCGGGTGCGGATCTTCACCGAGGACCATGGCCTCGTCACCAACAACCTGACCGCCCTGGCCCAGACCCCTGACGGCTACCTTTGGCTGGGCTCCTACGGGGGGTTGGCGCGCTTCGACGGGGTGCGCTTCACGATGTTCACCCGGGAGAATACCCCCATCCTCCCCAGCAACACCATCCGCTCCCTCTTCACGGATCGGGAAGGCACCCTTTGGATCGGGGCGGCGGGGGGCCTTCTGCGCTACGATGCCCGAGGCTTCCAGCGGGTGCCCCTGCCCGAGGAGTCCCCCTCCGAACGTGTGCTCGCCATCGCCCAAGACTCCGGAGGGGTCCTCTGGTTCGGCACACGGAACGGCGTGGTGGTCCAGGACGGCGGGCATCTGCGACGCCTCGCCCCCGAGGGCCCCCCCCTGATCGTCAACGCCCTCGCCACCACGCCGGGGGGCCAGGTCTGGGTCGGGGGGGACCGGGGCCTCTTCCAGGTGGAAGGAAGGGGGCTGCGGGCCCGCACCTTCCCGGGCCTGCCCCCGGGGGAACCGATCAACGCCCTCGCCCTGGCACCGGATGGGACCCTCTGGGCAGGCACCGGAAGGGGGCTGCTTCAGGTCGACGCCCGCGGCTCCCACCTCATCACGCTACGGGATGGGCTGCCCCTTCCCACCGTGGACAGGCTCTTTCTCGAGGCTTCCGGGGCCCTCTGGATCGCCTCGCTCAATGGCGGCGTGGCGAGGTTCTGGAAAGGACGCTTCGCCTTTCCCCCCACCCCGACCCTCCGAATCGATCACTTCGAGGACATGCTGGCGGATGCCGAGGGCTCCCTGTGGCTCCCCACCTACGCCAGCGGCCTCGTTCAGCTCTCCTCCCGCGAGGTTCGTTCTCGGGGCTTCCGGGACGGCCTCCTCTCCGAACAGATCCGCTGTGTTGTGGAGGACCGCAGAGGCTCCCTGTGGATGGGCACGAACAGCCAGGGGCTGATCGAAAAGCGGGGCGACGCCTACACGGTGATCGGCCGAAAGGAGGGGCTGGGCCACCCCACCGTGGCCACCCTGGCGGAGGCCCCGGATGGCAGCCTTTGGGCGGGGACCTACCTCGGCGGCGTCTACCGGGTGGCCCAAGGGCGGGCCCACCCCGTTCCGGAGCTGGCCCTGACCCGAAAAGGCAGTGTCCGGGCCCTCCTGAAGGACCGCCTCGATCGCATGTGGATCGGTGTGGATGAGAACCTGCTCCTGTGGGACAAGGGACACGTTTCACGCGTGGGGCGGGGAATCGGAAGCCCCTCCGCGATCTATACATTGGCCGAGGACCGCGAAGGGACGATCTGGGCGGGCACCTTCGACGGCGCGCTCCTCCGGATTCGGCAGAGCCAGATGGAGGTTCTGGGGCCCGAGATCGGCCTCCCCGGTACCGCCATCTTCCACCTCTTCCCGGACCCTGAAGGGGGGATCTGGATCGCCACTTTTGGGGGGGGGCTCCGCTGGCTCCGGGAAGGACGCCTGATGGAGGTCGGCCTGGATCGGGGCCTGCCCCCCTCGCAGATCTTCAGCCTGGTCCTGGACCCCACCGGAAACCTGTGGGGGAGGACCCAGGACGGACTCTTTACCGTCCCCATGAAGGCCCTGCGGGGAGCGGCCCTTGGCCAGCCCGGCCCCCTTCCCGTTCGCCTGCTCGGAAGGCTGGACGATGTGGGGGCCTCCTCGGGCCCGAGCCTGTCCGGTGCCGTCCTGGACCGCGGGGGGAACCTGTTCTTCGAATCCGTCCGGGGCCTGGTGGTGCGTTCGCCCGCTCCCTTTCCCCCCGAACCCCCGGTCCCCAAGGTCCTGGTGGAGCACTTCAGGGCCGACGGGGTCGACCTCCCTTCCGGGGCGGAGCCCCTTTGGGGCGGCGGCAACCTGGAATTCGAGTACACGGCCCCTAGCTTCCTCCTCCCGGACAAGGTCCAATTCCGCTACCAGCTGGAGGGCTTCGATCCCGCCTGGGTGGAGGCAGGAACCCGCCGTAAGGCCTTCTATACCAACGTCCCCCCTGGAACCTACACCTTTAGGGTGCGGGCCAGCAATGAGGCCGGGGTCTGGAACGAGGGCGGCGCCACGGCCACCTTCCGTCTCCGCCCCCGCTTCTACCAGGCCCTCTGGTTCACGGGTCTATGGATCGCGGCGGCCCTGGCCCTCCTCCTCTCGCTGAGGTTCCCCGCGGGGCTGAAGCGGCTTCCGATGCCCGGGGAGGCCAGCCGGGAGGCGGGACGCGCCGCCCTCTTCCGGGGCGAGGTTGCGCGCGGTCGGCTCCACCTGGAGCGCGCCGCGACCCAGGCGCCCTGCGATCCCGAGACGAGGATGGGCCTGGCCCACGCCCGCTTCCTGTCCGGGGATCCGCCCGGGGCCTATGCCGCCCTGGCGAAGGCCATCGCGGACTTCCCCTACGAGTCGAGGCCCGCCTTCGAACTGGCCTGGGGAAGCCTCCTCCTGACCGAGGGCCGGGACCTCCAGGCCTCCTTGGACCACCTCAGCTACACGGTCGCCAACGAGACCTCAGGCCCCCGCGAGCGCGCCCAGGCCCTCGCGCTCACGGCCGCTTGCCGCCGCCGGATGGACGGTGCTAGGATGGCGCCATGAAGAAGCACCGCCACGGCCGCTCCCCCTGCTCCCCCTGCTCCCCCTACGCCGGCCGCAGGGCCGCCTTCGCCCGGCGCATGGGCCACGGTGTGGCGGTCATCGCCAGCGCCCCCCAGGCCCGCCGCAACGGCGACGTCGACTACGAGTTCCGCCAGGACAGCGACTTCTTCTACCTGACGGGCTTCGAGGAGCCCCAGGCCGTGGCGGTGATCGCCCCGAACCACCCGGAGCACAAGTTCGTGCTCTTCGTCCGCCCCCGGGACCCCGCGATGGAGGTCTGGAACGGCCCCAGGGCCGGGGTGGAGGGCGCGCGGAGGAGGCACGGGGCCGACGCGGCCTACCCCATCGGAGAGCTCGACCAGATCCTGCCCCAGTACCTCGGGAACGCGGAGCGCCTCTTCCACAAGGTGGGCCGGGACGCCGCCTTCGACGAGAGGATCATCGGCATCCTGAACCGCCTCAGGGCCCAGGCCCGCGCGGGCCTGAACGCCCCCTCTACGCTGGAGGACCCCTACGCGATCCTGGCGGAGATGCGCCTCTTCAAGGGGGCCGAGGAGCTGGAGAGCCTGCGCAGGGCCATCTCGCTGACCGACGAGGGGCACCGCGCGGCCATGTCCTTCGCGCGCCCCGGGCGCTACGAGTTCGAGGTCCAGGCCGAGATGGAGAAGGTCTTCCGGGCCGGCGGCTCGGCCCGCC
>CAYSXG010000304.1:0-4589 GCA_964434895.1 uncultured Solibacteraceae bacterium
GGTGGCCTTCCAGGAAGGGGTGGACGGGGACGACCTCCAGCTCCTCTTCTTCGTGCTGCAGCTGCCCCCCCAACGGCTGGAGGAGCTGGGCGGCCCCACCTCCTTCGCCGAGGAATTCAACCACATCGCCCTGGGGGAGGCCCCGGTCCCCGCGGCCAGGGCGGAGGCCCCGGCCTTCGCCCTGGGGGCCCCGCCGGCCCTGGAGCCCTTCCGCCCCGAAGAGATCCCGACGCCGCCGGAGCCGCCCCCTCCCCCGGCCCTGCCCGTGCCGGACCTGGCGGACGCCCTGAGGCTGCGCTTCGCCCCCCTGGCCTTGGAGGCCCGGCGCAGCCCCCTCGCCAGCGCCCACCTCCCCTGGTCCCAGGAACAAATGGAGGCCCTCCGCCACGGCTCCGTGACCTTCGCGGACCTGGGGGCCCTGGTGGGCACCGGCGAGGAGCTCAAGCTCAACCAGACGGACCCCATCACCCTCCGGAACGCCCTCCGCCAGGCCCTGGCCCTCCTTCCCTCCGGGGCCCAGGGGGCCGTGCTCCTGGGCATCCCCACCATCCCGGGCACGGAGCAGGCCCTGCGCCGGGCCCTGGACTACCTGGCCCCGGAACTCATGGCCCAGGCGGCGGCGGAGGTCCACGCCCAGCTCAAGCTGTCCACCACCGCCCTGGCCCTCCTGGTCTCGGCCCTCATGCAGTGCGTGCGGGACCGGGACCTCAGCCTGGAGGCCCTGCGGGGGCGGCTGCAGTTCGAGGGCTGGGACTTGGAAGGCCTGGACGAGCTCCAGGCCGCCATCCTCTGGGAGTGCCAGGGCACGGACACCAAGCTGCGGGAAGCCATCCAGGCCCGGGGCATCCTGGACATGGAGGTCAGCCAGGTCATCAACCTCGTGCGCCAGGCCCTCAGGCAGGGTCGCGCCGAGGACCTCGCCCGCCTGCTGGCCCCCCTGGAGGCGGGCCTCTTCTCCCCCAAGCCGAAGGTGCGGCGCCAGGCGGCGGAGCTGCTGGCCAACCTGGCGGACTGCCTCGAGGATCCCGGCCTGCCGGACGAGGCCCAGTCCAAGGTGCTGGACCTGCTCCACGCCCACCTGAACCACGAGCAGGAGGTGGAGGCCCTCCAGTGGAGCACCCACGCGATGGAGGCCCTCCTGAGCCACGGCCTGGGCCGGGGCCAGTTCGCCGAGGCCTACCGCATCGTGCTCGCCCTCCTGGACCTGGCCAGCGCCAACGCCCACGGGGTGAGCAAGGCCTGGAAGGCCCAGGCCATCCAGGATCTCCTGGTGCGCCTGGCGGGCCCCCTGAACATGGCCGCCCTCGTTCCCCTCCTCCACCAGAAGCGGGGGGATCTCAGCACGCCCCAGGTCCACTCCCTGCTGGGGGTCATGGGCCAGCCGGCGGCGCGCTACCTGGTGGTCTGCCTGGGCATCGAGGAGGACCGCAGCCGCCGCACCCACCTCCTGGACGCCCTGCGGGCCATCGGCAAGCCCGCCATCGGCCCCCTGCGCGGGGCCCTCGGGGCGCCGGAGTGGTACCTGGTCCGCAACGCCGTGATGCTCCTGGGGGAGATCGGGGATCCCGATTCCTGCGAGGACGTGGCCGCCACCCTGCAGCACCGCGACGCGCGGGTGCGCCGCATCGCGGCGCGCACCATGGCCAAGCTGGACCCCACCCGCTCCGTGCCGGTGCTGGCCATGGCCCTGGCCAGCGCCGACCCCGGCAGCCGCCTGGAGCTCCTGGCCCTCCTGGGGGAGCTCAAGGACCCCCGGGCCGCGGGCCCCATCTCCGACCTGCTGGCCAACCTCAAGCCCCAGGGGGAGGAGGCCGAGCGGATCCGCCTCCGGGCCATCGAGACCCTCGGCGTCCTCGGGGCCAGCGAGGGGGTCCCGGCCCTGGCCCGGATCTTCAAGCGCCGGGGCCTCCTCCAATCCAAGGAGAACCTGGGCATCCGCCTGGCCGCCGCCCGCTCCCTCGCCTCCATCGGCACCCGGGAGGCCCGGGAGGCCATGGCCATCGCCATCGAAGACGAATCCCGCGAAGAGGTCCGGACGATCCTGCGTCAGTTCCTCGTGGGCGGGGCCTAACAGGACCCTATGAACGCCTTCCTCCCCTTCGTCCAAGCCTTCCAGGCCGCCATCAAGGCGACCCAGCTCTACGGCATCCAGCATCCGCGCTACCAGGAGGCCCTCAGCCAAGCCTTCGGACACCTGGAGACCCTGGTGTCCGGCACCCAAGAGGGCAGGCCCCTGCGCATCGACCTCGCCCACGGGCGGCTCTTCGTGGGCAAGGTGCGCCAGGACACCAAGCAGCTCCACGTGGGCGCCCTGGTGCGCCAGATGGACGACCGCCAGCTCCCGGGCCTGATCATCGTGCCCGGCGTCACGCCGGAGGAGCTCCAGACCCTCCTCCTCCTCTTCAACATGAAGCCCTCCCAGATCCAGGAGGCCGGCGGGGCGGACCGCTTCCTGGAAGAGGCGGGGACCCTCCACATCCGCATCCTCACCACCCGCCTCCAGGAGGTGGGGGAGGACGAGGACCTCGTGCCCGTCAAGGCCGCCGCGGACCTCCTGGAACAGCTGGCCGCCCGGGGGGAGGGCGGCGGCGAAGGGGAGGGCTCCGGGGAGGGCGAAGGCAAGGGCGGCGGCGAAGAGGGTTCCGGCTCCGGGGCGGGCCCGGCGGCCCCGCCCGCCACCGCGGGCCTGCTTCGGGGCTTCCTCACGGGCATCGCCCGGGGGGGCATGGCCCCGGTGGACCTCACGAGCATGGCGGCCTTCCTGGGCCAGTACGGCCTCCCGGTGGGGGATCCCCAGACCGCGGAGATCGTCCGGGCGGCCCTGCGGGACCTCCCCGCCGAACAGCGGGTGGGCGTCCTGCGGGGCGTGGCCCAGCTCCCGGGCGGGGCCCTGCGCTCGGCCCTCAGCCAGGCCACCCACGACCTCGTGGATTCGAGCCTCTCCGGGGCCTACGAGGAGGGCCACGTGGCCACGGAGCCCCTTTCCCGGGCCACGGAAGAAGTGCTCGCCCTGGCCCCCAACCCCATGGCCACCCTCCACCAGGCCCTCGACGCCCTCCGCCAGCGGGGCATGAGCGAGGAGCAGATCCAGGAAATCATGGAGATCGTCACCTGGGACCGCCAGAGCGTGGAGGAGCGGCTGGGCAAGCTCATGGACGGGGAGAAGCTCTGGGAGCTCCCCCAGGAGAAGGTCCTGAGCTTCCTGCGGGAGCTGCTGGAGGGCGGGCGCACCAAGGAGTTCCAGAAGCTCATGCAGCGCTACGCCACGGGGCTCCACGTCGCGGCCGTGGGCCGGCGCATGCAGGTAGCCGAAGGCTTCGAGCGCATCGCGAACTGGGTGGAGGTGCCCGGCATCCCGCCGGACCTCCTGGAAAGCCTCCTGGAGATCCTGCGCATCCACTACGGCCGGGAAAAGGACCCCCAGGTGCACGCCTGGACCTCCCGGGCCATGGAGGCCCTGCTCTGGAACTGGGTGCAGAACGGGGACCCCCTGAGGGCCGAGCGGGAATGGACCGAGCTCACGGACACCGTGACGGAGATGAGCCTCCCGGCCCCCTGGAAGGCCCAGGCCACCGCGGACCTCCGGGCCCGGCTGGGCAACCCCGAACGCATGGACAAAGTGCTTGCCATGATGTTCCTCATCGATCGCGAGAGCGCCGCCAAGACCATCCACCCCTTCCTCGTCATGCTGGGGGGCACCGCCGCCCGCCACCTGGCCCAGAGCCTGGCGGACGAGCAGGACCGGACCCACCGGGGCCGCCTCCTGGAGGCCATGAAGGCCATGGGGGTCGCCGCCGCGGGCCCCCTGCTGGAATCCCTGGAGGCCAAGGAGTGGTTCGTGGTGCGCAACGCCCTCAACGTCCTGGGGGAGATCGGCACCGAGGAGCAGGTCCCGGACGTCGGCCACGCCCTGAACCATCCGGATCCCCGGGTGGTGCGCGCCGCCATCGGGGCCCTCTGGAAGCTGGGGGGCCGCCAGGCCGAGCAGCTCATCACCGGCGAGCTCAAGCATCCGGACCCCGCCACCCAGATGGAGGCCCTCTTCTGCCTGGGGGAGATGAAGGCCCGGAACGCCGCCCTGGCCATCGCGGAGCTCACCAAGCCCCCCAAGCTCCTCCAGGGGACCGTCAACCCCAAGGTGCGGGAAAGGGCCATCGAGACCCTGGGCAAGCTGGGGACCCCCTTCGCCCTCGACATCTTCAGCGACCTCCTCAAGCGCAAGGGCCTCTTCGGGGGCAGCACGGAGCCCTTCGAGATCCGCGTCGCCACGGCGCGGGCCCTCAGGTTCTTCGGCACCCCCGAAGCCCTCGCCATTCTCAGCAAGGCGGTGGACCGGGAGCCCAAGGGCACCGAGCGCAGCGCGCTGGAGGCCGTCCTGAATGGCTGAGGAGGCCGGCAAGCAGCAGCAGCTGCTGGATGCCTTCGCGGCGTTCACCGAGGCCTCCGAACAGCTCCAGCGCCGCTACGAGGCCCTCCAGGGACAGCTCTCCCACCTGCAGAACGAGCTCCAGACCGTACTGGACGCCGTCCCCTTCGGCATCTGGGTCACCGACGAGCAGGGCCACACCCGCTTCACCAACCGCCCCGAA